>NZ_CAKKTK010000005.1:0-108734 GCF_920656135.1 Frankia sp. Cppng1_Ct_nod
CCCTGAGGGGGCGCCCGTGCAGATCAATGTGGCAGCGGCCAACCGCTGTAGGAACGGGGAACCCGCGGACGATTTCGACGTGAACCCGGCCCGCAACCACATCAGCTTCGGGCTCGGTCACCACTACTGTCTCGGTGCGCCGCTGGCCCGCCTGGAGGCCGGGCTCGCCCTGAGCGCCTTCCTGCCCCGCTTCCCGAACGCCCGGCTGAGCGGGACCACCGAGGTGGGGTGGGAGTCGGAATGGATGACCCGCCGCATCAAGGTCCTCCCCGTTGTGCTGGCCGCTGCCGGCTCGTCCCAAACCGATCACGAAAGGTAGGACCAGCATGGACGAGGCATTGATCGAATCCGTACTCGCCATCGCGGCGCAATCGGAGCGGGCGGCATACGCTGCCACGGCCAAACAGGGCCCCGCCGAGGTCGCCGAGGTCGTGCTGACCGAGGTGGCCGCGCTGACGCGGGTGCTCCCCGGACCGGACGAGAAGGTGCCGGTCCAGTGGGACCTCGGCTTCGGCGACGAGCGGCTCGGTTACGTCATGACGGTCGGCGGTGGCGGCGCGACCGTCGAACCGGGCTGGTACGAGGGCGCCGACGTGGTGATCCGCCAGGACCTCACCGAACTCCTCCGCGCGGTGTACGGCGAGGCCGGGCCGCACGACTCCAGCAGGGAAGTCTTCGTGAATTTCCCGGACGGTCCACCGGAGGCCGACCCGGACGGCCGGGACCCGCGGCGGCGCGCGCAGGGCATCGCGGCGGCGCGCGCCGCCACCCGGGCCGCCACGGCGAACCCGGTCGACCTCACTGAACTCGCGATCCGCATGGGCACCGACAAGTGGGGCCGACACTGGTACACCTCGACCTACGAGCGATACTTCGCGAGGTTCCGCGACCGCAACGTTCGGGTACTCGAGATCGGCCGCGGCGGTGGTGAGTCGCTGCGCATGTGGACGCACTACTTCCGCAGGGGACAATTGATCCGCATCGACGCCAGGGACAAGTCGCTGAGCATACCGATGCGCGCGCGTGCGGTGTGGGGTGCCCCGGACCACGAGTTCCTCGCCTCGCTCGGGGCGGACCTCGGCCCGTTCGACGTCGTCATCGACGACGGCAGCCTCATGAACCACCGCGTCCTCACGTCATTCACCGCCCTGTTCCCGCATCTGCGGCCCGGTGGCCTTTACTCGATCGAGGCCGTCGGCGTCTCCTACTGGCCCGGTTGGGGCGGTAGCAGCACCGACCTCAACTCACCCACCACGATGGCGGGGTTCGTGAAGAGCCTGCTCGACGGCCTCAACCACCAGCACATCGAGCGTGCTGGCGAGTACGAGCCGACGCTCACCGACCGGACGGTCTCCGGCGTCTGCATGCACCACAACATGGCGTTCATCGAAAAGGGAGTCAACACCGAGCGCGGTGCTCCCGCGTGGGTGAGGAACGCCAACTCGGCACTGTTCCGGGATGGGGACGAACACCGATGACGCAGACCTCTCGGCTGCCGGAGTTCCCTTTCGCGCGGTCGAGTGCGCTCGACACCGACACGCTTGGCATCGAACTGTTGGCCAGCGCCCCAGTCACGCGGGCGCGGCTGCGCGACGGCGCCGAGATCTGGGCTGCGCTGAGCAACGCCGCCGCGCGCCAGGTCGTGACCGACCCCCGGTTCAGCAGCCGGGCGGCGCTGGAGCCGGACGGTCCCAAGATCGGCAACACCGTCCCCGATCTGCTGCTCAGCATGGATGGCGAGGAGCACGCCAGCGTCCGCAGCCTGTTCTCCAAGGCGTTTACGCCGCGCATGGTGGAGCGGATGCGCCCGTGGATCGAGGGCCTCGTCAGCGATCTACTCGACGCGGTAGAGCGAAAGGGACCGCCGCTCGACCTGGTCGAACAATTCACCGCACCCCTGCCGGTAACGGTGATGTGCCAACTCCTCGGTGTGCCGTACGCCGACCGGGGACAGTTCATGGCGTGGACCGACCGGATGCTCGGCGACACCGGGTTCACCCCCGAGGAGATCGCCGAAGGCATCGGCAATCTCCAACAGTACATGGGGCAGCTCGTCGATCGGAAGCGGCGTGAACCCGCAGAAGATTTCACCACCGAACTCATCGGCGTGTCTGAGCACGGTAACCGTCTCACCGAGGACCAGTTGGTCAACAACCTCTTCCTCATGCTGGGCGCCGGATACGACACGACGCTCAAGCAACTGTCCAACTCGATCCTGATCCTCCTGTCACGCCCGCAGGAGTACCTCCGGCTGGTGGAAAACCCCGACCTGATCCCGAACGCCGTCGAGGAACTGCTGCGCTACCTGCTGTTGTCCCCGACGGGGCTGCCGGTGCGTGTCGCCGTTGAGGACGTCGAACTGGATGGCCAACTGATCCGCGCCGGCGAAACCGTCGCCGTGCTGTACCACGTCGCCAACCGCGACCCCGCCTTGTTCGAGTGCCCGAACGAGCTGGACCTCACCCGGCCTGAGGCCGCCAAGCACATGTCCTTCGGTGCGGGCCCGCACTTCTGCCTCGGGGCTCCGCTGGCTCGCCTCGAGCTGCGGACGGCGTTGTTCCAGTTGACCCAACGCTTCCCGGCACTGCGGCTGGCGGTACCGCCCTCGGATGTGCTGTGGAAGGAGGGCGGCATACAGCGCGGGCCGCGAACGCTTCCCGTCGAGTGGTGACCTGCCGACCTCGTACGAGAGAAAGACGGCACCTCAGCGGCGTTGAACAATAACCACTCCGAAAAGCAACCAGACGCCGCACGATGACAGGAGCGAGGAAATGGCTGACGTTTCGCACCAGACCCGGAACGTGAACTCAGGGGACCGGAATACTGGTGAGTCGGACCTAAAGACCGACGTCCCCCACCCGGCCCGGATGTACGACTACTTGTTGGGAGGAAAACACCACTTCGAGGCGGACCGCAACGCTGCCGAGGGGGCTTTGGTTGCGTTCCCCAACCTCCAGATCTCGGCGAAGGAGAATCGGGCTTTCTTGATGCGCACCACCCGATTCGTCGCCCTTGCCGGAGTCCGCCAGTTCCTCGAGATCGGAGCGGGTTTACCCACGACCCCTAGCCTGCACGAAGTCGCCCAGCAGATCGCCCCCGACTCTCGCGTGCTATATGTGGACGATAACCCCATGCTCTTCGTCCAAGCCCGCGATCTGCTCGTCGGGACCGAACAAGGCAGGGTCTCCTACTTCGACGCGGACCTCCGGGACCCGGAACGCATCCTGTCCGCCTCCGTGCTGAGGGAAACCCTCGACCTCGCTCAACCCGTGGCGCTCTCCCTCGTCGCAGTCTTGCACTTCCTAGCGGACGACGACGATCCGTACGGCATCGTGGACCGCCTGGTGGCTGCCCTCCCTTCTGGCAGCTATGTGACGATCAGCCACCCCACGGGTGACTTCGACCCCACCACGGCGGTACTCGGCGACGACTTTCGAGCCCGTGGAATGCCGGCCCAACAGCGTAACCGAGCTCAAATCGGCCGGTTTCTCCACGGGCTGGAACTCATCTACCCCGGCCTCGTGCCGGTACACACCTGGAGGCCTGACCACACGACCCCCGCCGATGTGACCGACGCAGCCGTGTCCATTTATGGCGCGGTGGCCCGTAAGCCCTGATTCGAGGACGTCCGTCCGCAGCGGCCCGTCCACGTCGATCCGGTCCACCCGGCCGAGGTTCATCAGCCTCGAACAGCCGAAACTCCAGATCGGTAAGCCTGTGATCTGCGGTTTAACCTCAGCGCGCTCCGTCGTGTGCCCACGAACGGCGAAGCGCGGGTCACGCGTTTCAACGGGAAGCGCCAGGCACCTTTTACCTTTTACGTGGGCCCGAGATGCTCTGTGAATCCTCTGCAATCCATCGTGGATAAGGGAGGGGTAGTGAATGATGCTGCGCATATCAATGTGACCTTGGTCCAGCAAGGTGTCTGGGACATGCCCAAAGAATCCATGCCCCTGGCGTCTGGATATCTCAAGAGTATGGTGATGGAAGATGTCGAGTTACGACAGTCCGTGACGGTGGAGATCTGCAACTTCCGGGGTGGGGTTACGCATGGCGAGATGGCAAGATCGCTCTTCTCGCGTACCCTTCCTGACATTCTCGCGTTCTCGGTCCTGGGTTGGAACGTGCGGGCGTTCGGTTCCCTGGCGGAGACTTTCAAGCAGCTCAAGCCAGATGGGTGGGTGGTCTTCGGCGGGACGCACGTTAGCGGCCAGGCGGACCGCGTCTTCCGGCTTTACCCGGAGGTAGACGTCATCGTCAACGGAGAAGGCGAGATCACATTCAGGGAACTTGTACGTGCCAGGGTGAGGGGGGTGCGGCTCACCGATCTGGCAGAGATAGTCGGAATATCCTGGCGGGCGGCCGACGGCTCAACCGTCACAAATGTGGATCGACCACGTATCGAGAATCTTGAAATCATCCCCTCTCCATTCCTCTCCGGTGCGATCGACCTGGTGGATGAAAAGGGCGAATTCCGGTACGATGTCGCTCTAATCGAAACGAACCGGGGCTGCCCCTATAAGTGCGCGTTCTGCTACTGGGGCGGGGCGGTAGGACAGCGGGTTCGCGCTTTCTCCCGTGAACGGTTGCGGGCGGAACTGGAGCTGTTCGCCAAGCTGCGCGTGCACACCATCGTTGCCTGTGACGCGAACTTCGGCATGCTCCCAGGCGACTTGGAGCTGGTGGAGGACCTCATCGAGATCAAGAACAGATACGGCTTTCCGTGTGCCTTCGAGGGATCGTGGGCAAAGAACAAATCAAAAGTATTCTACGAAATCGTACGGCGGATGAAGGAAGCGGGTCTGCGTAGCTCCTTCACTTTAGCGCTTCAGTCACTCAACCCCGATGCCTTGGATTCGATGAACCGGCGCAACATGAAGGTGAACGAGTGGCGCGACCTGGTCGAATGGCTGAACCAGGAGGGACTGGACTGCTACGCGGAACTCATCTGGGGAGCGCCCGGAGAAACCGTCGATTCCTTCATTGAAGGCTATAATGATCTTTCTCAGTACGTGTCCCGGATTGCAGTCTATCCTATCATGTTGCTCCCCAACACCGCTTACGCGGAGAACAAGGCGTCGCACGGTATTGTCGCGGTACGTGGGGACCACGACGACTTCGAGTACGTACTTTCGCACCGCTCGATGTCCTTCGAGGACAACGCACGAGTCCAGCGCTTTCTGTTCTGGGCGCGAGTGATCGCGGAGAATGCGGTCCTGCGTCATTGCTGGCTTCCTTTGCGATTGCTGGCCGGATGGCAGCAGTCCCGGCTCTTGGACAGCCTGGCGGACTGGGTCGACACGACGTCATGCTCACTCGCGGCTACCTTGCGCGAGGCCGTCGCCCGCGCACATGGGGGCGGGGCCCCCGCCTACGCGAAGGCGATCGGCTATCTCTTCAGCGATCCGGGACGACAGGCACTGGATCTGTGGTGGCGGGAGGTAGTGAGTCCGCAGCTCGATCCGGCACACCGCCCGTTTCTGGACGAGGTCTTTCGGTTCGACCTACTCACACAGCCCGTCCTCCCCCCTCCAGGAACCACGGGCGAGGGCGATGCGCACTCCGACATCCCACCTCTGCGGGTGATCGATGGCCACGAATACTACGTACGTGAGAACGTCCTGCTCAGCTATGATGTGCCCGCCCTGCTGGCCGCCTTGCGCTGTGACATCCCCGTTTCCCTCAGCCCGACACCGACTCGGATTAACCTGTGGTACCGGGTGGGCGCGTTAAACGCGGTGATATCCACCAATCACGAGGAGATCGTGCACTTCATGGGAGAATTTCGGACCGCCGGTTCCCTAAGTGGGACGCCGGCTTCCCCCGATCGCTAACCGACATCCTGCGCCTGGTCACCGGTCCGGTACATTCGCTGGCCGGGGCGGGAGACCAGGGATCAGGCATAAACTTGGCAGCGGGTGGTCGCCGGCGATGTCGTGGACGGAGCCGGGGAACCCGTCGGAGATCTAGATCGGCCGGCCGTGGGGGTCGGTCAGCCCCTGGAGGTTGACGCCGTGGTGCTTGTGCTTCCCCGAGTAATGTCGAGGATTACGCGCCGTCGAGCCACGCCCGGAGTGCCTGGCGGATAACGGTGCCGGCGTTCATATGATCGGCAGCCGCCTGCGCGGCAAGCGCCGCCCGCAGCTCCGGGTCCAGCCGCACCGGTACCACGTCCACAGGGCCCGATCCCCATTGGGTAGATTCGCATGCGATTCGCATCGGGGTATGCTGGCAGGCGTGGTCAGAACGACATCGACTCCACGTGACCTTCCGCATGTCCCGCCTTGCCAGCGCCTCCGTCGCACACGGATCCTCGGCGGGATGATCAACGAATACCGCAACGCCGCCTGACGACCTCCGGCGGCCCGGCCACCCCAGCGCAAACGCCCAGGTCACCATCCGGATCGGGGTTTTGGAGCCACACAAGGCCCCGCAATCACCGTCCGCTCGGTCGCTACACAGCTGCTGACCAGGGACGATGTCGAGTGAACCCGACGCCAGCAACATCGACAATGGACTCGAACGTGCGTTCCGGAGTTCGGGTAGGACCCGCGCCGACGGTGAACCTCGTGACCGTGCGGGCCTGTCCGGTTCCGAGGGGGGCCAGGCGCAGCAATGCGCCTCGCCTACCCGACCTCGCGCTCGGGGCTGCGTCTCGGCATCCCGATCTCCGTGACAACTGAAATGTAGCCAGGTGCAAGCTGGTATCTGCCGAGCAGTCGCCGCCAGTGTGGCGGCGGGACCATCAAGTATGGTTAGCGAATCCGGTAGGAACAGCTCGACCAGCAGCGAGCGCTACTCTGACGCACTGAGTTTTCCCCAACAGGCCGAACGTGTCAGCCGGAGACGGTGACGTTTACAGCACGACCGTCGGGATCACGGAGCAGATGCTGGCCTAGAGGAAGACGTGCTTCCGGAAAGTGGCTGGTCGAGAGGACGAAGCCGAGACGCAGTGCTCCAGTGGCTCCGTTCCGGCCTGCGGGATAGATCTCAAGCACGCTGCCGCCGGCGAGGCGGGCGGCAACATGCTTCGACCCGTTCCCGTGGCGTTCGGCGGTGAACACTAGACCGAGGCTTTCGTAAAAGGCTTGGCAGCTGGCGACGTCGGAGGTGTAAAGGACGAGCAGGCTGAGCTGCGGGTCGTTCACGGCTACAGTCTTTCTCTCTGAGAAAGCGGATTCGGTGCCGAGTGTGTGGTCAGTAGGGCACGTACGGCGACAGCGGCCTCGTGTAGTGAGGCGAAGACTTCTTCGTGGCCGCCGTAGCCGGCTTCCCTGATCTGGCGGAGCGGTGGCGCTGGCTCACCTTTCTCGGCGATGAGCTTGCCAAATTGAGGCAAACGTGTCTGGAATTCCGGCCGACGCCGGAATTCTTCTGCTGAAGGATGAACGAATTCACGGTAGGGACCATGATGTCGTCATGACCATTCACCATAAGAGTCCGGTAGGGAGCGTCCACGGAGAGGTTCTCGGCCTTGTCTGCCAGATACGTGCTCACGACTTCTCCTTGTTCGTGTGCTCGAGGGTCTTGTTGGTGTGTTTGATGGTCGAGTGGGTGTCAGCCGGCCAGCTGGTTGAGTTTGCGGATCTGGCGGTCGAAGGAACGGGCGGGGGCGATGCGGCGCAGGGTGGCGACGCGTCCGGCCGTCGAGCCTGCGGTGTAGCGCAGTTTCGGCTTCGCGTTGGTGGCTGCCGCGACGATCACCTTGGCGACGACGGCGGGGTCGTCGCCGTCCTTCATCGCCGCAGCCATCACGTCGTCGAAGATGCGCCGCTGCTGGGCGTAGACCGGCAGCGGGTTGTCGGCCTGGACGGCGTTCACGTCGAACGGGGTGTTGGTGTAGGCGGGCTGGACGAGAAGCACCCGGATGCCGTGCTCGCGGACCTCGTGGTCCACGGACTCCGAGTACCCCTCGATCGCGTGCTTGGTCGCGGCGTAGACGGCCATGTAGGGTGCCGGGACGAACCCGAGGACGGACGAAATGTTGATGATGCGCCCGTTTCCCTGGGCGCGCAGGTGCGGCAGGACGGCCGTCGTCATCCGGATCGTGCCGAAGACGTTGACGTCGAAAACGCTCTGCGCCTGGGCGACGGAGTTCTCCTCGGCGGCACCCACCGCACCGATACCGGCATTGTTGACCAGGACGTCGATCTGCCCGAACTTCTCGATCACCCGTTTGACGACGACGGTGACCGACTCGTCGCTGGCCACGTCGAGATCGAGGAACGTCACCCCGTCGAGAGGGGCGACGCGCGAGGTGTTGCGGCTCGTGCCGACCACCTCGAAACCCGTGTCGGCGAGCGCGAGAGCGGCTGCCCTCCCGATACCCGAGGACGCACCTGTCACGAGCGCTACCGGCCGAGCTGTGGTCATCAGGGTCTCCCTAACTCATTGGATGATGGTTGTAATACTATTCACGATGACCGGCGGAAGGCAAGTCGTGGCTGGCGGGGAGCGTGGGGTGGGCGCCGAGCGCAGGCAGGCGACGAGGCGGCGGATCATCGAGACGGCCGGCCGTCGGTTCAAGCGCGACGGCATCGACGGCTCGGGCATCGCCACGCTCATGACGGACGCCGGGTTGACCAACGGCGCCTTCTACGCCCACTTCGCATCCAAGGACGACCTCGTCGCCACCGAGGTGACCAACTTCCTCGCCAGTTGACCACTCCAACCAAACGCCGACACCAGACGATGTAAAGCATCCGGTCGGTGACCTCGGTCCGAACAGTCAGGACGAACCGTTCCGCGTAGGCGTTCGCCCGGGGAGTCCGGGGCGGAATCGTGACCGCGGTGATGCCTGTGTCGGCGAGGGCCGCGTCGAACGACGCGGTGAACTGCCCGGCCCGGCCACGGACCAGGAACCGGAAGTCCACACAAGCAACTCCAGGTTTTTGGACGCCGACGAACGGCCGAACAGAACCAGCCAGCCACATACCCGAACGAAGATCAGACAGATCAGACACGCGGACATGGTTGACCCTCATGCCGACAGCCACACCGTCGCATCACCCCAGCTCACAGGCGCAGGCCGACTTCTGGCACCCACATGCCGAGCTTGCCGTCCCTTAAAGTGACCCACTGGTCCA
The DNA here is from genome assembly GCF_920656135.1 of Frankia sp. Cppng1_Ct_nod. Classification (NCBI taxonomy): domain Bacteria; kingdom Bacillati; phylum Actinomycetota; class Actinomycetes; order Frankiales; family Frankiaceae; genus Frankia; species Frankia sp. Cppng1_Ct_nod. Next base: position 9,087 of record NZ_CAKKTK010000005.1, read on the forward strand.
TGTCAGGCGAATCAAATAAATGTGATCTAAATCACATTTATATTATCTATATTGATAGTTACATATTAATAAGATTAATCTCCGAAAAAAGATGATGAATCGTAGCCCGGACGTCGCCGTTGGATCATTGCCGTTGGATCATTATTCGTGTCATGGGCGAGCTGCCCCCGAGGTCAAATTTCTTCCCCGTTCGACGGGCCTCTTCGACCCGTCGCTGGTTCGAGTGTCGTCCGTCGTAAAAGGCCGTGACCGGCGTGCGACGCCGACCATCAGTTGAGCTGTCGGATGCATGCAACGGAGGCGTCCGTGTCTGAGATTTCGACCGCATTCGCTTCGATTTCTACCAACAGCACTCCAGTGCGTTCACGAGCATCGCCTGGCCTGGCGGATACCGGACCGCAGCCGGGTGGGCCGGCAGAGAAATTCGCGCTGTACACGCATAGTGTGCGGTGAGACACTCTCGGTGTTTTCTGAGGATTTGAAAGAACGAATGTTGGAGGGAATGGATGGGCGACGGTATTCTAGCCGGGAATTCACGGGTCGGCCTGTGGTTGATCGGCGCGCGGGGCTCTGTGGCCGCCACTGTCGTCGCCGGAGCCGCCGCGATCCGCGCCGGCATGATGCCCGCAACCGGGTGTGTCAGCGAGCTGCCCGACTTCCGCGATACGGGTCTGCCAAATTTCAACGATCTGGTGTTTGGCGGGCATGACATCGTAACCGTACCATTACCCAAGAGAGTTGAGCAGCTCGCTCAGGACGGGGTCATTCCCGCCACCCTGCTCGGCCCCATCGACGGTGCCCTGGTAGCCGCGGAGACTGAGATCAGGCCCGGGATCGGGGCACTCCCGGTGGGACAGACACTGAGCGAGGCGGTAGCGCCGATTGTGGCCGACCTGGTGTCGTTCCGCCGGCGACACCGGCTTGCCCGGGTTGTAGTCGTCAATGTCGCCTCGACCGAGCGTCCGTCGCAGATATCCGCGGCGCACGACTCGTTGGCCGGCTTGGAAGAAGCGATGTCGGACACCTGCCCGGCCATACCGACGAGTTCCCTGTATGCGTACGCGGCATTCAGGGCAGGCTGTTCCTACGTCGACTTCACCCCGTCGGCGGGGGCTCGGCTGCCTGCTCTCGACGAATTCGCCCGCGTCCAGGGCCTACCTTACGCGGGCAGCGACGGTAAGACCGGTGAAACTCTCGTCAAGTCGGCGTTGGCACCGATGTTCGCGCATCGCGCGCTGCGCGTGCGGTCCTGGACCGGCGTTAACCTGCTCGGCGGCGGGGATGGTGCCACGCTGGCTGAACCGGCAGCCGCCCAGAGCAAGACGATGTCGAAAGGGCGCGCTCTCGAAGCCGTTCTGGGCACCGCGGTCGAGGGTGCCGTTCACATCGATTATGTGCCGGAACTCGGTGAGTGGAAAACCGCTTGGGACCACATCTCGTTCGAAGGTTTCTTCGGTGTCCGGATGACAATACAGTTCACCTGGCAAGGCTGCGACTCCGCGCTGGCCGCCCCCCTGGTCCTGGATCTCGCTCGGCTGATGGCCCGAGCACACGAAACGGGTCGGGTGGGTCCACAGGGTCAACTGGCGTTCTTCTTCAAGGATCCGGTAGGGACCGACGAACACCGTCTGGTCATGCAGTACGAGGCGCTCCGGCAGTGGGCGATGTTGCTTCGGAGTCAGCGATGAAGGCTGTCGCTGACCTGAGCTCTCTGGTCGAGCTGGTCCGTGCGCCCGCGGCGCTGACCGTGCCGGGTGACTCCCTGTCCGGCGCGGCCGCGGCGGACAGGGAATTCGGCCCGGCCGCGGCGGGTCTCGCCCTCGCCTCCGTGTTCCTGTACTGGGGCGGGATGGCGCTCAACGACGTCGCAGACCGGGATGTCGACGTGACCGAGCGGCCGCACCGGCCAATCCCCTCCGGTCGGGTTACCCCGCGAGCCGCCTTCGCGCTCGCGTCCGGTCTCACCGCGGCTGGCGTCGGCGTCGCCGGTCTGGCGGGTGGCCGTTCCGCGCTTGCTGTCGCGGTCCCGTTGGCGGGCGTGGTGTGGGCGTACGACCTCGTGCTGAAACCCACCAGGCTGGGTCCCGCGGCCATGGCGACCGCACGGGCACTTGACGTGCTACTCGGTGCCGGTTCGCGCCGCCGCCGCAGCCTGCCGGTGGCGCTCGTCGTGGCGGGGCACACGGTCCTGGTCACCGAGTTGAGCAGGCGTGAGGTGGAAGGCTGCGATTCGGAGTTCCCCAAGGCGACCCTGGTTGGTACCGGGTTGGTGGCTCTCGGTGCCGCCGCTGCCACCCGCCGCTCGGGCGGGTGTGTGCCCAGACTCGTCGGTCTGGGTCTGCTGGGTACCTACGCCGCGACGTTCGGGGCGGCTCAGGTCGCGGTCGTGCGTGACCCGCAGCCGGCGCAGGTACAGCGGGCGGTCGGAGCCGGAATTCTCGGGCTGCTGCCTCTGCAGGCAGCGGTTGCGGCGCGCTCCGGCGCGCTTGGTGCGGCCGCTCTGTTAACCGCGGCCTTCCCGTGGGCGCGTGCCCTGTCCAGAAGGGTGTCGCCGACATGAGCGCCTCCGCTTACGACGGCGCGATCAGTCGCGTTGTCAGGGATGTCACCAACACCACCACCAACGCCGACGCTGTCACCGCTGTCCCTGCGGCAGGGCCGGGCCGGCGCACGGCGTTGCGCTTCGGTTACGGCACCAACGGCTTCGCCGACCATCGTTTCGAGGACGTCGTCACGGTGCTGGAGGGTCTCGGATACAACGGCGTAGCCCTGACTCTTGATCATCAGCATCTCGACCCGTTCGACGCTGACCTCGCCCGGCAGGTCGACCGGGTGCGGGACCGGCTCACCACGGCCGGTCTCGCTGTCGTGATCGAAACGGGTGCCCGGTATCTGCTCGATCCGTGGCACAAGCACAGTCCCACCCTGGTTTCGCCCCAGGACCGGGGGCGCCGCCTGGAGCTGTTGCGGCGGGCGGTCCGGGTCGGTGCGGACCTCGGTGCCGAGGCGGTGTCGTTCTGGAGCGGAGCCGTGCCGGCCGGAGTCCCGAGCGAGCTCGCCTGGGACCTGCTTGTCGACGGTTGCGCAACCGTCGTCGAGGCGGCCCAGGAGGCGGGCGTCCAGCTCGGATTCGAACCCGAGCCAGGCATGATGATCGAAGATCTCGACGGTTACGAGCGACTGCGGGATCTCCTCGGAGCGCCTACTGCCTTCGGCCTGACCCTCGACATCGGGCATTGCCGTTGCCTCGAGCCGGCACCCGTTCCCGACTGCGTCCGTAGGTCCGCGGACTGGGTGGTCAACGTGCAGATCGAGGACATGCGCCGCGGCGTTCACGAGCACCTGGAGTTCGGCCTCGGCGAGATCGATTTTCCGCCGGCGCTCGATTCCTTGATCGAGATCGGCTATCGCGGCCTGGTCTCGGTCGAACTGCCTCGCCACAGCCATGCGGCGCCGGACGTGGCACGGCGCTCGTTGGCATTTCTGCACTACGCCGGCGCGCCGGCGCGCTCGATGAGCGGACGGGCCTCCGCATCGTCCTCGTCATCCTCCTCGTCCCCGGCCGGTGTGCCCGGCGAGCCGTCCGTCAACGACGTCGCGTCGGCGCTTGCCGCCGCGCTCCCCGCCAGCGGCCATGCCTGGTTGGTTGCGGCGGTCGACACCGTCCGCGCCTCGCCGACGGAGATCCGCCGGCTGTTTCCAGCCGCGCGCAGGCACTGCGGAAGGGGCCAGCCCGGCAAGCAGGGCCTGCATGCCCAGCCGTACCCGATGAACGGGCCACTCCGCCCGGCGCTCGCCGACTGGACGAGCGACGACGCGGCCCGCGCATTGCTACTCACCGCCCTGCCTATGGCCGACGAAGCCCTCGCCGCCGAAGCGGCCCGGCTCTATGAACAGGGGGACGCCGCCGAGCGTCGCGCCGTGCTGCTGGCCCTGCCGCTGCTGGACGTCGGTTCGGCTGCCCTGGCGATCGTGCGGGATGCCCTCCGTACCAACGACACCCGACTGATCGGCGCGGCTGTCGGGCCGTATGCGGCCCGATACCTCGACGACGCGTCCTGGCGCCAGGCCGTGCTCAAGTGCGTCTTCGTGGGCGTCCCAGTCGCCGTTGTCGCGGACCTGGCCGGGCGGGTGGACGAGGAGCTGGCCCGAATGCTCGTCGCCTTCGCGCACGAGCGCGTCGCCGCGGGACGGGACGTCCCGGCCGACATCTGGTCGGTCGTGGACCGCTTCCCAGACCTGCGCCTACCCGAGCTGGCGGCGCAGTCCGGGCCGCACCGCGGATCGGGCTACCCCTGACACTCCGGACACCGTCCATATGCCATCCGGATGAACTTCTGGGATCGGCAGTCGGTAATCATCCTGGCTTTTCTTGCCGGATCAGTCCTCGCGGAGGCGAAAAATGCGCATCTTCGATCCCCACATCCATATGACCAGCCGGACCACCGACGACTATGCGGCCATGTGTGCGGCGGGCGTCCGTGCGTTGGTTGAGCCGGCATTCTGGCTGGGCCAGCCCCGTACCAGTGTCGGCAGTTTTGTCGACTACTTCGACAGCCTCCTCGGCTGGGAGCCGTTCCGGGCCACCCAGTTCGGAATCAGCCACCACTGCGCGATCGCGCTGAATCCCAAGGAGGCGAACGATCCCCGGTGTGCACCGGTGTTGGACCTGCTGCCCCGGTACCTGGTCAAGGACCGGGTGGTCGCGGTCGGAGAAATCGGATTCGACTCGATGACCGCCGAGGAGGAGAAGTGCTTCGTCGCCCAGCTCGCCCTCGCCGTCGAGTATGACCTGCCGGCGATGGTGCACACCCCGCACCGGGACAAGAAAGCGGGAACCTTACGGAGCCTCGAACTGGTACGCCGTTCGGGTATCGCCCCGGAACGGGTTGTGCTCGACCACCTCAACGAGGTGACCGTCGGGCCGGTGGCCGAATCGGGCTGCTGGATGGGATTTTCAATCTATCCTGACACGAAGATGGACCCGGACCGCATGGTTCGCATCCTCGCCGAGTACGGTCCGTCCCGGATGCTGGTGAACTCGGCCGCCGACTGGGGGCGCAGCGACCCCCTGCGCACCCGAGTCACCGGCGAGGCGATGCTTGCCGCGGGGTTCAGCGCCGACGACGTCGACAAGGTGCTGTGGCGTAATCCCGTCACCTTCTTCGGCCAGAGTGGACGACTGGAAATCGACGGCATCGAAGATGCGGATGACCTCGACGCCGCAGCGGTTGCGCCGGCCCCCCGCCCCGGTGCCGAGTTCGCGGGCAACTCGGTGCTGCGTGGTGTCCGATGAGCCTGGCACCCATGGGCTGGTGAAGGAGCATTAGCATGCGCTTCCGCCATAGTGACGGCACCATTCTTCACGTAGCGTACTGCACGAACGTCCACCCGGCCGAGGATCTCGACGGCGTCCTGGACCAGCTCGAACGGTACGCCGAGCCGATCCGCCGACGGCTGGGCACCGAGATGATCGGGCTCGGTCTATGGCTGGCCCACGATGTCGCCGCGGCACTCGACGGTAACCCCGCCCATCTCAAAAGACTGCGCGCGGATCTGGATGCGCGCGGCCTCGAGGTCGTGACCCTGAACGGGTTCCCGTACCGCCACTTCCACGCTCCGGTGGTGAAACACGCTGTGTACACACCCGACTGGTCGCAGCCTGAACGGCTTGCCTACACGTTGCGGTTGGCGCGCCTGCTGACCCGGTTGTTGCCGGCCGACGCGGCCCGCGGCAGCATCTCCACGCTTCCGCTGGGCTGGCGGAGCACCTGGGACGGTGACCGCAGGGACGCCGCCGCACGCAATCTGGTGGCGCTCGCTGACGAACTTGCCGTCCTCGAGGAGCGGACCGGCCGACGGGTGCGAATCGGGTTCGAACCCGAGCCCGGATGCGTCCTGGAGACCACCAGCGACGGGGCGCGACATCTCGGCGACGTCGACCGGTCCAGGCTGGGGATCTGCGTGGACGCCTGTCACCTGGCGGTGGCCTTCGAGGAGCCGGCGGCGGCTGTGCGCACCCTCGCGGCGGCCGGTCTGCCGGTGGTCAAGCTTCAGGCGTCCTCTGCGCTGCACGCCGACGACCCGGCCGACACCCGCGTTCGGGAGTCACTCCGTGCGTTTGTCGAGCCACGGTTCCTGCATCAGACGCGCGAACCGACGGCCGGTCCCGCGGACTCGCCCGAGATCCTGTTGGACGCGCGCGACGACCTGCCCGACGCGTTGTCCGGCGAGAGTCCGCTGCCCGCGCGCGGTCCGTGGCGCGTCCACTTCCACTTGCCGCTGCACGCCGTCCCCACGAAGCCGCTGGCCAGTACCCGCGACGTCCTGATCGGTGTGCTTGCCGCTCTGATCGGCGGCGAGCACGCCCTCACCGATCACATTGAGGTCGAGACCTATACCTGGACGTCTCTGCCGCAGCAGGATCGGCCGGTGGACGAGACTTCTCTCGTCCACGGGATCGCCGCCGAACTGGACTGGATTCGCGCGGAACTGGTCCGGCAAGGCCTGCGCGAGGTGACGTCATGACCGGGCTCGCGGCGAGCCGGGTCCCGGTGCTCGCACTCAACGTCGTCGGCCTCACCCCGAGACTGCTCAACCACATGCCGCACCTGCGCGCGGTCGGCTCCGCCGGTTTCACCGCCACGTTGGAGCCGGTGTTCCCCGCGGTCACCTGCTCGGCGCAGTCTTCCATGATTACCGGGTTGCTGCCCCGTGACCACGGCGTGGTCGGCAACGGCTGGTATTTCCGGGACCTCGGTGAGGTGCTTTTCTGGCGGCAGCACAACGGCCTCGTAACGGGGGAGAAGGTATGGCACGAGGGCCGGCGGCAAGTTCCCGGCTACCGGGTTGCGAACGTCTGTTGGTGGTACGCCATGGGCGCCGACGTCGATATCACCGTCACCCCCAGGCCGATCTACCACGCGGATGGCCGCAAATCGCCGGACTGTTACACCGTGCCCGCTGAGCTGCATGACGAACTGAGTGCCGAGCTTGGGCCTTTCCCGTTGTTCAGTTACTGGGGGCCGGGGGCGGCGTTACGTTCGTCCCAGTGGATCATTACGGCGGCATGCCGAATACTCGACCGCAGCCAACCGGATCTCACCCTTGTCTACGTCCCGCATCTCGACTACGACCTGCAGCGGTACGGGCCGAACTCCCCGCAGGCCGTCGCGGCGGCCAAGGACGTGGACAGCGCACTGGCGCCGCTGCTGCTACAGGCGCAGACCGCGGGCGTAACTGTCATCGCGGTCAGCGAATACGGCATCACCCAGGTGCACCGGGCTGTCGACGTCAACCGCGCGCTCCGCCGCGAAGGCCTGTTACGGGTGTACCGCCAGGCCGGTATGGAGTACCTCGACCCGTGGACATCGAAGGCGTTCGCCGTCGCCGACCACCAGATCGCCCATGTCTACGTGCACGATCCGGAGGATCTGCCGCGGGTCCGCGCCCTCCTGTCCGAGCTGCCGGGAGTGGACGAAATCCTGGACCGCACCGGGCAGGCGAAGCTCGGTGTCGACCACGAGCGTTCCGGCGAGCTGTTGCTCATCGCCGAGCCCGACGCCTGGTTCACGTACTACTACTGGCTTGACGACGATCGTGCTCCGGACTTCGCGCGTAGCGTTGAGATCAACCGCAAGCCGGGCTACGATCCCGCCGAGCTGTTTCTCGACCCGGCCGACCGGTGGGTCAAGGCACGGGCCGCTCTCACCCTCGCCCGCAAAGCGGTCGGTTTGCGCTACACCATGCGGGTCATCCCGCTCGACCCGTCACCGGTACGCGGCAGCCATGGCCGCCTGCCGGACGATCCTCGGGACGGCCCGGTGCTGGTTTGCTCCGACCCGGCCGCGGCGTGCGAGCGACTTCACGCAACCGGCGTCAAGGAACTGCTGCTACGCCTGGGCGGGATACCGCGGGCGGACGAATCCGGGGGACGGACGAATCCGGGACACTTTGGCGTGCCATGACGGCGAGCCCGTAGCCACCGGACACCGCTTCAGTGGCGACTACCAGAAAGGGTTGGAAGATGTCCCTGAATTCTCCCGCCATGGCCGATAGCCGGCGCGCGGCGGCCAAGTGGCTGACCGATTTTCTGCGCGCGCACGGCGGCGCATCCGGCACCGTCCACGTGCGTGCTGGTGACGAGCTTCTCCTGATCGCTGCTCACAACATCCCGGCTCATGTCCAGCAGATCACAGCGGTCATTCCCCGTGGCAAGGGAATGGCGGGCCTGGCCTTCGCCCGAGTGGAACCGGTGCAGACTTGCAACCTCCAGACCGACGAAACCGGCGACGTCCGACCCGGTGCCAGGGCGGTGGCCGCGAACGCCGCGGTCGCCCTTCCGGTGACAGACGCGGCAGGGGAGGTCCGCGCGATCGTGGGTATCGCCTTCGACAGCGAGCGTGACATCCCACCGGACGAGCTCACCAGGCTGATCGCCAGATCGGCAGGGGTACCCATCCCCGCAATCCCCTGATCCGCGGCTTTCACCGGAAACGGCACTGTTGCATTCGCCTGTGATCGCCCACAGTCTCCGATGCTGTGGGGATCCAGAACCCCGGTCCGGACCGTGAGCTGGGGCCAGTCGCACGATCCGTTACAGGGTGTGGGTCAGGGTGCCGAAACCCAACTGGTCGAACCCTCCGCTGTTGGGGCCGTAGTCGCCGCCGCCACCCTCGGCCCGGACCCTCGCGGCATAGGCGGTGACATTCGGTGCCGCGAGCCCCCGGCGTTTGACATAGTGGTTGTAGATGAGCTCCCAGCAGGGGCGGTCATGTCCGCGGTCGGCTTCGGAGACGGCGGTCTGCGACTGCTGGGCACAGTTCTGGCCGGAGCCCCAGGTATACGTGGTGAAGGGGACGGACTCGCCCAGGTTGTACTTCGCGACGTATTCGCAGCCTCGCAGGAACCGACTGTCGCTGTATCCATACATGTCCTCGCCCTGATTCCAGGCCATTTCGCAGAATGCACCCATCAGAGCGGGACCAAGCGTGGCATGGCCCTGATCCCGGCCGCTTTCCTGCCACTGGCCGAGCCCGCCCGGGTGCAGGAACGGAACGGCCTTCATGATGGCCCCGTTCCCCTCGCCATGCTTGAAGTATTCGATGGCCCGGTCGAACTTGGCCCGGTCGTCGCAGAGGATGCCGATGGCCAGGATGGAGGCCATGTTACACAGATCCCAGTTGGCCCAGTAGTTGGTGATACAGGCATCATTGTGCTCACGGAGGAACCGATCGTTCAAGGGATAGAAGACGTTCAGCACCATCTCCTTGAACCGGTCGAGGTCGAATCCGTCGTAACCCCGCATGATCTCGGCGGTGTTGGTGAACTGGTAGCCGTATATCCCGGCGGCGAGGAACCGGTCGGCGTTGCCGGTGACCATCGTCAGCGTTCCGGACCAGGCGTTGAGAATATCCCGCGCCGCGTCGGCGTGGGCGGCTTCTCCGCTGATCTTCCAGTGCAGCGCGTTCTGGTACGCGGCGTGGATGTCGTTGTACAGCTGGGGGTAGTTCTGCCCTTCCCCACCCCGTATTACCGTCGCGGTCGGACGCGCCTTCCAGGTGCTCCGGGAATGGCCGTTGGCCACCAACCTGTCCCAACCCGCCTTCCAGGGGGTGGCACCGGCGCGCACCTTGGCGGCCATACGGTCGAAATCAGCCTGCATGTGCAGCATGCCGGGATGAGCGAAGGCACCCCTCGCCGGCCCGCTGACGCCTGGTGTGGTCGGTGACGGCGCGGGTGTGGTTGCGCTCGGCGTTGTCTGTGCTGCCGGCGTGCCCAGATCGGGCTCGCACGCGGCCAGCGGCACGGTTACGGCCGCGCCCGCGGCGAGGCCGAGAAGGCGGCGCCGGTTGATCTGTCTCTTCGGTCCCGCGTTCGTCGACACGGAGCTCCTCATCGGGGTGGGATCCCCCCCAACCTGACAAACAGGTTTATACCGTATGACATGTCGCGCTCCGGTCGAAGGATGCGCCTTCCGTCCCCCGACGGACGGGCAGGCCCGGCAGGTAGGCGAAGCGGGTCCGTTGCACCATGGGAAGGCGGGACAGCGTGGACCCTGCCGGACCGGTGATCAGATCGCCAGGCCATAGCGTCATCGACGTGAGCGCCGCGGCCCATAGGCGGATCGCCTTCGACGACAGCGACGGCGATCCGCTCGGGGTGCTCCGGCCCGGCTATGAGAAGGCCGCGGCCGACTGCTCGGTGTCCTCCGAGCCCCGGAAGAACACGATCTTTCCGTCGGCGAAACGCCACCAGTGCTGCATGTACATTGCCGCGGTCTTGCCAGTCGCGTGCACCGTTAGTGGCTGTCGGATTCGCAGTCAGGCGGCGGGACGATATCCGTTGATCAGAATGGTCCGGGCTTCATCCACCGGCCGCGGCCCGGAACAATCCCACCGAGGTGAACAGTGCCCTGGGCACACCGCGGCTGTCGAGGACCTGCCCACGGCCGTGGACTCGGCCGCCCCCCGAATAGGGCACCTCCGTGCGTATCAGGTGCCAGTCGCGCACATCGAGGTCCTCAAAGAAAGTGACGGTCTGCGCTACAAGTAACGCGGTGTGCGTTCTGTCTGCCGCGCCGTGGGCGGCGATGAACAACGGCAGTGTCGTGGGCTCGCACGAGTAGGCGACCAGTGCCCGCCACAGGGTGGAGTCGTCCGGGACGCCGTTCATCCGCATCCACAGGTCGTGGCAGTGGGTGTCGGTTTCGATAAAAGGTTCACGCAACGCCCCGAGAGCGGCCCGGGTTGCAGTCTCCTTCAATGCTGTCAGCCGGAAGGTCGCCCGCAGCGGCCCTTCAAGCGCAACATTGGCAATTTTCCCGTCCCCCAGAGCGTAGTGCGGGTCACCGACCGCGAACAACGCGCCGGGAACCTGCACCGGAAGAAACAGCCGGGCGCCGACACCGAGCTCTCTGCAGTCGAGAGCACCACCGTGCACTCCGACCGAAGTCGAACGAACCAGCCCGGCACCGTCGACGGCAACCGACATGATACCCATGAACGGCGACAGCGGGAAACGCACCTTCCGGCCATCCACTCCGCCCAAGGTGCCGAAAAGCCGGCCGCGGCGACGTTCCACGGCGGAAAAACTACTGGTGGTTCTGAAAGCCGCCCAGTTCCTGGCGCCGGCGTCAGGATCGGGAGGTTCACCTTCGGGAAACTCCCCGGCAAGCAGCCCGGCCCCGTGGCGAGTCGACACCACGCCGTAGCGAGCCCGTGGGTGCAGCGAAACCACATCGACCCGCAGCACGTCGCCCGGCTCGGCGCCGCGCACGAACACCGGACCGGTCACCACGTGCGGGCCGTCCACCCCGAACCGGTGCGGAATTCCGGACATCGCAATCGTGCGGGCATCGTCGAGCACCTCGGACCTCGCGACACCGAACCGGCCGAAGAATGCATCCGGGTCACGTCCCTGGTCCTCCAGGATTCCTTCCTGGCTGACCGTGTCGACCGTCACCGCCAGGCCGGATTCCACGCTCAGGACGGGACGGGTTCCGGCAGTGGGCAGCTCACCCCACCTGACTGTCTCCGGGGTGGACGGCAGATAGTGTTTGCCGTCCACTTTTCCCTTACCGGGTTGCAGGGCCACTATGGCGCTACCACCGCGGCGTCCGGGACCACCCGCAACGTCCGGTAGAACCGTCCCGGCCAAGGCAGGTGGCCGTCCCGGAGGCCTGGCACCGCCGGCTTCCCCATCCGGGCGCGAGAACCTGGCCCGGCTTCCCTCGCAGCCAAAAGTGACGCAGGAAAAAACATGATCGCGCCATCTTTGGCCGACAGGATGTGGTCGTGACGCGGCACGGGCGTCAGGTTCGCAGTACAAGATGACATTCAGATTTCCGGCACGTTACGGCCGCACTCATTCCGATTCGTCCTGTTTTTACACTCCGCATCGGCGCAGCCCGGTTTCCGATGTCATTGCGGCCGGGCCGTCGGGCCGGGTCGTCGGGCCGGGCACGGGTTCAGGCACGGGTGAGCAGCAGGGAACCGACCGCGTCCACCTCGGCGTACCAGCCGTCGTGCACCAGACAGGTCGCCTCGGCGAACTCGAAGTCATCACCGGCCAGCCGCAGCAGGAGCTCCGACGCGGCCCGACGCATGGGCGCACCGTCCTGCTCACCCGTGGACTACCGGCCAGATGATGTGGGAAAGTCACACACGTGGAGCCCGTGCAGCAGTGGTCGGAGGTTGGTGAACGGGTCCGGCAGGCCAGGTTGGCAGCCGGTCTCACCCAGGCAGAGCTGGCCTCGAAAATTGATCTGGAAAGATCCGCGCTCGCTCGGGCCGAAGGCGGATCCCGTCGACTCGACGCCCTAGAGCTGTTTCGGCTGTCCGATGCTCTCGACCTGCCTCTCGCACACTTCGTGACCCGCCCGCCAGCAGCAGTGGTCTCGCGGCGGACCCCGCTCGTCGACGAGTCCGACCGCGCGGCCCAGGAGCGGTACCTCGTCGACACCGACCTCGAGACTCACCTACGTGAGACCGAGTGGCTTGTCGATCAGGAACTTCTGGTTCCGCCGCAGTTGCCAGCTCCCGCTCCGGCAGAAACAGCCCACGACGCCCGCAGCCTTGCTCGGGACATTCGCCGGGTGCTCGGTCTCGCCCCGGCCCAACCGCTGGATTCACCCACCGCCGCATGTGAGAAATTCGGTCTGTATCTCCTGGTAGTCGACCGGGATGCCGATGGCGCAAGCCTTCTTTCCGACCGCTTCGGAGTAGCGGTCGTGGGAGGACGCCCCGCACCGGGACGACGCCGCTTCACCGCGGCTCACGAACTCGGTCATCACCTACTTGGCGATGCCTATCACAGCGATGTCGGAGTGGCGGCATCCCGGGACGATCGGGAACAGATCGTCCACGCATTTGCCGCGGAACTGCTCCTACCCGAATCCGCGATACTCGCCGGTTGGGAACGATCCGGGACCGCAAGAACCCGGTTGATATGGATCGCCGGTACCTACCGGGTGTCCTGGTCCGTTGCGGTCGGAACCGCACGCCGCCTCGATCTCATCAGCTCCGAGGAAAGTCAGAGCGTACGTGCGAACACGCCCCGCCGCGGTGACTTCATCGCCACGCTGGGAGCCGAACCAACCCCAGACCTACCCGTCGGCGAGGTCGGACCTGCCTGGCGCCAGGCAGTTCTCGCCGGATGGACCGCCGGTCTGCTGACCGCGACCCGGACCGCCGAACTACTGCGTTCCATGATTAGCACGGACGAACTCCCTGAAAGAAACATCGAGCCCGCTCCATGAGTTTACCAACCAGCCTCGGACCAGACCCTGTTCCGGAGACAACATTGATCTGGGATGCGAGCGCCGTCAACCCGGCTGCCCGGGCGGACCGGCTCGATGTACTCATCGACCTGGCCAGCTCCTGCCGCCATGTGATGACAGCCGCTGTTGTGGAAGAGCTGGCGCGGCACGGGTTGAGGCAAAACGTTACAGACTGCGGTTTTGAGATTGTTCACGTAGACGGGCTGACCGAAATCGTTGCGCTGGCCCGATGGGTCGACCGGGCCGGTGCAACAGAAGATCATAATCGCGGTGAAGCGACCGTACTCGCCTGGGCGGATGTGCACGGCGCCACCGCGATGATCGATGATCGAGATGCGCGCATAGCCGCCCAGCGTTCTGGTGTCCGAGCCCATGGAACACTCTGGCTCATCATCCGGGCAGTTATCGAGGGCCGGCTTTCCGAAAAAAGTGCGGCGAGGCTCGTCGACACCCTGCGCGACTCCGGTGCCCGTTACCCCACTGACGGCGCTCGTCTGCACGTCTGGGCTCGCGACGTCGGGATGTCATTCGACGGCTTACCCGGCCGGTAGCGCCGTCGGCCGGGCCCGGGTTCAGTCACGGGTGAGCAGCAGGGAACCGACCGCGTCCACCTCGGCGTACCAGCCGTCGCGCACCAGACAGGTCGCCTCGGCGAACTCGATGACAGCGGGCCCCACGACGCCATCGCCCGGCCCCAGCGCCCCACGGGGCACGACATCCACCTCCCGCCACGTCCCACCGAGGTGGATGGACCGACGACCGCGCACAGCCGTGGAATCGGCCGCGGGCGCGGTCAGCTCGGGACGCCGGCCCGGTACCACCGCCACCAACCGCGCGGCCACGACCTCGACATCCCGGTCATGCGCGAGGTGCCCGTACCGGCGCAGGTGCTCGGTCTCGAAGGCCGCCCGAACCTGCCCGGCGGTCACAGCACCGGCGAGCTGTCCTCCGGCGGGCTGTCCTCCGGCGGGCTGTCCTCCGGCCGGCAGCCCACCCCCGGCGGCGACCACGACCGTCAGCTCGTGTGACTGCCCTAAATACCGGCAGTCCATCTGCAGGTCGACCGCGAGTGCGGGCAGGTCCTCGGCGGGCACGTCCGCATGGGCGGTCCGGGCGAGTTCGGCGAAGGCGGCGGCCAGGTCGACCTCTCCGAGCAGGCCACGCAGTGGACGCAGATAGTCCCGGCGGACGTCCCCGAGCGCGAGCCCCAGTGCGGAGAGCACCCCGCAGGCCAACGGCACCAGCACCCGCCGCATCCCCAGCTCCTCGGCGAGCGCGCAGGCGTGCGTCCCCCCGGCGCCGCCGAAGGCCACCAGGGTCAGCTCGCGTGGGTCAAGGCCGCGTTCGACCGAGACCACACGCAATGCCCGGATCATCTCCGCATCGGCGACCGCCACCACCCCGGCCGCAGCCTGGACCGCCGACAGACCGCCACCGGACGGTCCAAGGGCCGCGCTCAGGACGGCCAGCGCCTTCTCGGCGGACGCCCGCGACAACGTGACCTGGCCGCCGAGGCTCGCGCCGTCGGCCAGGTAGCCGAGCGCCAGGTCCGCGTCCGTCACGGTCGGCTCGCCGCCCCCGCGGCCATAACAGGCCGGTCCGGGATCGGCGCCCGCCGACCGTGGCCCGACCCGCAGCGCTCCCCCGGAATCCACCCACGCCACCGACCCGCCACCGGCGCTCACCGAGTGGACGTCCACCGTCGGCAACATGATCGGTACACCGGCGAGCACCGATTCGGCGGTGGTCTGCGCCCGCCCGCCCAGCACCGGCGCGACATCCGTCGACGTTCCGCCCATGTCGAAGGTCAGCAGGTCGGTCATGCCCGAACGGCCCGCGACATAGGCGGCGCCGACCACCCCGCCGGCAGGGCCGGACAGCACGCACGCCGCGGCGTGGCCGGCGGCGACGGCAAGCTCCACCACTCCACCGGAGGACTGCATGACCAGGGGTTCCGGCAGTCCCACGGCCACACACCGGCGTGCGAGCGCACCCAGGTAGGCCGACAGTTTCGGCGTCAGGTAGGCGTCGGCGACGGTGGTGGCGAACCGCTCGTACTCGCGGAACTGCGGGAGTACCTCGTGCGAGGACACCACTGTGACGCCCGGTAGCGCGCCGCGCAGCAGATCGGCGACCTGGCGCTCATGCTCGGGATGCGCGAAGGAGAACAGTAGGCATACGGCGACGGCCTGCAGACCGTCGAGCGTCGCGAGGGCGGCGGCGACGTCGCCCAGCCCTTCGACGTCCAGTGGCACGACGACACCGTCGGGATCGCATCGTTCCACCACGGTGTACCGCAGCTCGCGTGGCACCAGCGACGGTGGGCGGTCCCGGGTCAGGTCGTAGAGTGCCGGCCGGTTCTGCCGGCCGATCTCGATGATGTCGGCGAAGCCGTGGGTGGTGACCAGGGCGGTGCGCGCGCCGCGCCGCTCGAGCAGCGCGTTCGTCGCGACCGTGGTGCCGTGGGCGAACCGTTCGACAACCTCGCGCCCGCCACGACCACCGGTCAGCCCGGCTCGGCGGACCGCGTCGAGCACCGCGGCAGATGGGTCGACGGGCACCGACGGCACCTTCCCGAAGAGCAGCCGACCGTCGTCACCAACCGCCACGAGGTCGGTGAAGGTCCCGCCGACGTCCACCCCGAGCCACACCGCCACGCCATGATCCTCGCATGTTCCGGGGCTGTTGAGCCCACCCGATGCGGGAGGCTACGACTGTCGATCTTGACATACTTCGGTATCCGTGGCACGTCTCACGGGTCACAGTGTTCGGGCAGATCCGATGAAGCCGACGAGTAGCCTGAGCAGGCGGCAGCGGAAGGGCCTCCACAGCAGGCCATAACAGAGGGTAGATAGAGGGGAACGCCCCCGTGACAGCACCGACGGTACCCGAGTCCGGACCCGACTTCGGCCCCAACGAGTGGCTGGTATTCGAGATCTACCAGCAGTATCTCGTCGACCCCGACAGCGTGTCGCCCGAATGGCGTGAGTTCCTCTCCGACTACCAGCCCGGTGGGACGAACGGTCAGCCGACCGCGACCGGGGCCGTCCCGCCCGTCGTCACGGAGGGTTCGGTGCCGGCGCCGAGCCGGCATGCGGTCGCGCACGCCGGCGGGCCCGACGCCATTGCGGCCGACGCATCCGTACCCGTGCGGCCGGCCGCGCCCATACCCGTGCCCACGACCGCACCCGCACCCGTGCCCGCACCCGCCGTTTCCGTTCCGACGGACGGCGTCCTGACCTCACCACTGCGTGGTGCCGCCGCACGGGTCGTCGCGAACATGGAGACGTCCCTGCACGTCCCCACCGCGACCTCGGTGCGCGCGGTCCCGGCGAAGCTGCTCTCGGACAACCGGATCGTCATCAACCGACACCTGGCCCGGTCCCGCGGCGGCAAGGTCTCGTTCACGCATCTGATCGGCTACGCCATGGTCAAGGCGCTTGAGGCGGTGCCGGCCATGAACCACTCCTATTCGGAGGTCAACGGTAAGCCGACGCTGGTCGCGCCGGAACACATCAATCTGGGGCTCGCTATCGACCTGGTCAAGGGATCGAGCCGGCAGCTCGTCGTCGCCGCGGTCAAGCAGGCCCAGGTCATGGACTTCAGCCAGTTCTGGCTCACCTACGAAGATCTTGTTCGGCGAGCCCGGATGAACAAGCTCACCGCCGACGACTTCGCCGATGTGACGATCACCCTCACGAACCCCGGCGGGATCGGTACCGTGCACTCCGTGCCCCGCCTGATGGAGGGCCAGGGGACGATCATCGGTGTCGGTGCGATGGAGTACCCGGCGGAGTTCCAGGGTGCGTCCCCCGAAACCCTGTCGAAGCTCGCCGTCTCAAAGATCATTACTTTGACCAGCACGTACGACCACCGGATCATCCAGGGTGCGCAGTCGGGCGAGTACCTACGCCGCATGCACCAGCTGTTGCTCGGCGCGGACGGCTTCTACGAGGAGATCTTCCGCTCGTTGCGCGTCCCGTACGAGCCGGTGCAGTGGGTCACCGACATCACCTCATCCCATGAAGGTGACCTCGACCATGGCACCCGGGTACTGGAACTGATCCACGCCTACCGGGTCCGCGGACACCTCATGGCCGACACGAACCCCCTCGAGTTCGCCATCCGCAGCCACCCCGACCTCGACATCATCAGTCACGGCCTGACCCTGTGGGACCTCGACCGCGAGTTCCCCGTCGACGGCTTCGCCGGCCATCGGACGATGACGCTGCGCGACATCCTGGGTGTCCTGCGGGATTCCTACTGCCGCCGGGTCGGGATCGAGTACATGCACATCCAGGAGCCGGACGAACGGGTCTGGATCCAGCAGCGGGTCGAGCGGGCCGCCGAACGTCCCGACCCGGCCGAGCAGCTGCACGTCCTCGAGCGGCTCGGCGCGGCCGAGGCGTTCGAGTCCTTCCTGCAGACCAAGTACGTCGGGCAGCGCCGGTTCTCCCTCGAGGGTGCCGAGTCCGCCATCCCGCTACTGGACGAGGTGCTCCAGCGGGCCGCCGAGGCCGGCATGGACGAGGTCACCTTCGGGATGGCCCACCGTGGCCGCCTGAACGTCCTCGCGAACATCATCGGCAAGTCGTACCGGCAGATCTTCGCCGAGTTCGAGGGCTATGTCGACCCGCAGACCGCGCACGGCTCGGGAGACGTCAAGTACCACCTCGGCGCCGAGGGCGTGTACACCGGCCCGGACGGTCGTGAGGTTCCTGTCTCCCTGGTGTCCAACCCGTCCCATCTGGAGGCGGTCGACCCGGTCCTGGAAGGCGTCGCCCGCGCCAAGCAGGACATGCTCAACAAGGGCCCGGAGGGGTTCACCGTCCTGCCCGTACTCGTCCACGGGGATGCCGCTTTCGCCGGTCAGGGCGTGGTCGCCGAAACGTTGAACCTCTCCCAGCTTCGTGGTTACCGCACCGGCGGCACCGTCCATGTCGTGATCAACAATCAGGTCGGGTTCACCACGTCCCCGATCGCCAGCCGCTCCTCGGTGTACGCGACCGATGTCGCCCGGATGGTGCAGGCACCGATCTTCCACGTCAACGGGGACGACCCCGAGGCGTGCGTCCGGGTCGCCCGGCTGGCCTTCGAGTACCGGCAGGCGTTCCACAAGGACGTTGTCATCGACATGGTGTGCTACCGGCGGCGCGGCCACAACGAGATGGACGAGCCCTCGTTCACCCAGCCGCTGATGTACGACACGATCGCCACGAAACGGTCGGTCCGCAAGCTCTACACCGAGGCGCTGATCGGCCGCGGTGACATCACGCTGCCCGAGGCCGAGCAGGCGATGAAGAACTACTCGACGCAGCTGGAAAAAGCGTTCGCGGAGACCCGTGACACCTCCCACCGGCCCGCCCACGGCCCGCGGCTGGTGACGACCCCCGCGGAGGCCGCCGCCGCGGCAGCCGTGTCGACAGCCGTGTCGCTGGACGTCATCAAAAAGATCATCGATACGCAGACCGCGTTGCCGGAAGGGTTCACCGTCCATCCACGGCTGCGTCCGCAGCTCGAACGCCGAGCTCAGATGACCGCCACCGGGAAGATCGACTGGGCGTGCGCGGAGACGATCGCGTTCGGGTCGATCCTGCTGGACGGCCGGCCCATTCGCCTCGCCGGGCAGGACAGCCGGCGCGGTACCTTCGGCCAGCGTCACGCCGTCCTCGTGGACCGGCACACCGGCGAGGACTACTCCCCGCTGAAGTCGCTGGAGGCGGAGGAGGGCGCCGGCACCTTCTACGTTCACGACTCGCTGTTGTCCGAGTTCGCGGCGATGGGCTTCGAGTACGGCTACTCCGTGGCCCGTCCCGACGCGCTCGTGTTGTGGGAGGCCCAGTTCGGCGACTTCGCCAACGGCGCACAGTCGATCATCGACGAGTTCATCGCGGCAGGCGAGGCCAAGTGGGGCCAGCGCAGCGCGGTCGGGCTCCTGCTCCCGCACGGCTACGAGGGCCAGGGTCCGGACCACTCCTCCGCCCGCATCGAACGGTTCCTGGCCCTGTGCGCCGAGAACAACATGCTGGTGTCGGCCCCGTCCAGCCCGGCAAGCTACTTCCACCTGCTCCGCAGGCAGGCGCTCTCGCCCGTCCGGCGCCCGCTGGTGGTCTTCACCCCGAAGTCGATGCTGCGGCTGAAGGCCGCGACCTCGACGATCGAGGATCTGACCGACAGCTCATGGCGACCGGTCATCGACGATGCCGGGATCGGGGACCACGCCGGCGTGCGGAAGGTACTGCTGTCGGGCGGGAAGATCTACTACGACCTGCTGGCCGCGCAGACCAGCAGAAAGATCATCGACACCGCCCTCGTCCGGATCGAACAGCTCTACCCGACGCCGGTCACGGAGCTCGCCGAGGTCCTCAAGAGCTACCCGAACCTCACCGACGTGGTGTGGGTGCAGGAGGAGCCCGCCAACCAGGGCGCCTACCCGCACATGGCCATTCACCTGCCCGACGCGCTGCCCGCCGGGCTGCGGCTGCGACGGGTGTCCCGCAAGGCCTCGGCCGCACCCGCGTCCGGTTCCTCCTCGGTGCACGAGAAGGAGCAGAACGCCCTCGTCGAGGCCGCGTTCACCGCGTAGTCCACGGCCGGGCAGGGGCAGGGAAACCGGAGCAGACGGTGTATTTCACCGACAGGGGTATCGAGGAACTGTCGACGCGTCGCGGTGAGGAGACCGTGACGCTCGACTGGCTCGCCGACCAGTTGCGCACGTTCGTCGACCTGCATCCTCAGTACGAGGATGCGGTCGAGGAACTGGCCACCCATCTGGCCCGCCTCGACGACCCGGACGAGTGACCGGCTCAGACGGTCAGGACGAGCTTCCCGAAGACGTCGCCCTCCGCCAGCCTCTCGAAGGACGCACGGGCATCGGCAAGTGGGCGGACGTCGTCCACCAGCGGCCGTAGGCCGACCCGCTCGGTGAAGGCCGCGAGTTCGGCCAGCTCATCGCGGGTGCCCATGGTCGAGCCGATGACCGACAGCTGCAGGAAGAAGATGCGGGTCAGATCGGCCGGCGGGTTCGCGCCGCTGGTCGCGCCCGAGCAGACGATCCGGCCACCCGGACGCAGCGCCCGCACCGAGTGTCCCCAGGTCGCCGCTCCGACGGTCTCGATCACCGCGTCGACCTTGACCGGCAGCCGCGTCCCGAACTCGAACGCCTCATCCGCCCCCAGTTTGACCGCCCGCCCACGCTTGCCGGGGTCCCGCGACGTGACGAGGACGGTGTGACCGGCGGCCTTCGCAATCATGACTGCGGCTGTGGACACGCCGCCGCCGGCACCCTGCACCAGCACTGTCCCGCCACCGGCGGCCGGCAGGCCGGCCCGGTGCACAACCATCCGGTAGGCGGTCAGCCAGGCGGTGGGAAGACACGCCGCCTCCTCGAACGACAGCGACGCCGGTTTGGGCACCAGATTGCGCCGCGGTACCGCCACAGTCTCAGCGAGGGTTCCCGGATACCGCTCGGACAGCAACGACCGCCGCGGATCGAGGGTCTCGTCCCCGTTGCCTGCCGCCGGGTCGCCGATGACGGCATGGACGATCACCTCGTCGCCGTCCGCGCTGACCCCGGCCGCGTCACAGCCGAGGATCATCGGCAGCCTGTCCGCGGGCAGCCCGACGCCGCGCAGGCTGAACAAATCATGATGGTTGAGCGCCGCGGCCCGGACCGACACCGTCGTCCAACCGTCGGGGACGTCGGGCGTGGGTCGCTCTCCGACGTCCAGGCCGGACAGCGGGTCGTCAGGACTCTGGGAAACCGCGGCGACTGCGAGCATCAACACACCCTAGGGCCACACCAGGCACGATGCGTGTGATCATAGCTATCCGCGAATCCCATTACCCATCGGCTACCCGATGCATCAACCACACAACCCCAACGACAGTGGGAACAAACCGGTACCCAGCGCGGCGCCCGTCGCGTGCCAGTCCGAACTGTGCTCCACTCTTCGATGTGGTGACACACAAACAGGTACGGACACCCAGCCGGGGTTCGTCCCGATGGTTCCCCTGGAGACAGCGCACCCCCACGCCGGTAGCCGAGCCCACCCCGGTCGTGCGCGCGGGGAGCACCACGGTTGTGGTGGTTCCCGCAACGGACTTCGTCTCCTGCACGTACAAGGGATGCGGGACACTGCGGCCTCTGATCGAGGCCACCGAGAAGCGCCCCTGCGCCGGCTGCGGCCGGGTCTAGCCCCGGGAGCGACCCGGGGCCACCTCAACTCCTCCAGCTATCGGCGGGCGATGCCGTCGGCGCGTGCCTGACGGGCCACGGCCGCGGCGACCGCCGGCCCGACCCGCTCGTCGAACACGCTCGGGATGATGTGGTCCTCGGTCAGCTCATCCGCGATCACAGCGGCAAGCGCATCGGCCGCCGCGAGCTTCATCGGCTCGGTTATCCGACTGGCGCGGACATCCAGCGCCCCGCGGAACACACCGGGGAAGGCCAGCACGTTGTTGATCTGGTTGGGGTAGTCACTGCGACCGGTGGCGACGACCCGGGCGTACCTGTGCGCAACATCGGGGTCGACCTCGGGGTCGGGGTTCGCCATCGCGAACACGATCGAACCCGGCGCCATCGACGCCACCGCATCCTCGGGCACCTTGCCGGCGGACAGCCCGATGAAGACATCCGCCCCGGTCAGAGCATCGTTGATCGAACCCGTCAGACCCGCCCGGTTGGTCTCGGCCGCGACCACGGTCTTGATCGACGTCAGGTCGGGACGCCCCGTGTGCAGGATTCCCCGACTGTCACCCACGGCAATATCACCGATACCGGCAGCAAGTAGGATGCGGGTCACCGCCACGCCCGCGGCACCGGCTCCGGAAACGACTGCGCGCAGGTCGCCGAGGCTTCGGCCGGTCAGACGGGCCGCGTTCTCCAGCGCGGCGAGGGTGACGATGGCCGTCCCGTGCTGGTCGTCATGGAACACCGGGATGTCGAGACGGTCCTGCAGCAACCGTTCGATGGCGAAGCAGCGCGGGGCGGAGATGTCCTCCAGGTTGATCCCACCGAAGCCCGGCGCCAGCCGGACGACGGTCTCCACGATCTCCTCGACGTCGGTGCAGGCCAGGCAGATCGGTACTGCGTCGACCCCGGCGAAGTGCTTGAACAGCAGCGCCTTTCCCTCCATGACCGGCAGGGCCGCGGCCGGGCCGATGTCTCCGAGGCCCAGCACCGCGGTGCCGTCGGTCACGACCGCGACCGCGTTCGACCGCCAGGTGAAGTCGTCGGCGAGCCCCGGCTCCCGCGCGATCGCCGTGCAGACCCGCGCCACACCGGGCGTGTACGCAAGCGACAGGTCGTCCCGATCGTTCAGCGGGACGGTAACAGCCAGGCCGATCTTCCCGCCCTGGTGCAGCACGAACGCGGGATCGGTGGCACGGGAGGACGGATCCGACCCGTCCGGCGCGGAGGCGGGTTCGGGCACGGACGGTACCCGGATCGACGGATCGGGCCCAGCCCGGTCGACAGAATGGTCGGTTGTGGCGGTCATCACATACTCCCTCAGACGAGATGCCTCGACGGGTAGGAGGCGTGGATGGCTGGGCCGGGGGTCGCCCGGGGATGCTGTTCAATATGACACGCGGGCCCGACCACTCGCCCGCAGGCACGAATGCCTCTGGACATCACGATCGGACGATCGGGCAACCAGGCCCGGGCCTGATCGGACACATCCGCTGCCGGCTACGGACGGATTGGCCACCCGGGCGGCATCATTACCCGGTACGGTGCGCGTTCGTGGAAGTTCAAGAACTCTCGATTGCCGGCGCCTGGGTGTTCACCCCCCGCCAGCACACCGACGACCGGGGCACGTTCCTGGAGTGGTTCCGCTCCGAGACCGTGACCGATGTGATCGGGCACCCACTGGGTCTCGCCCAGGCGAACCACAGCGTGAGCCGGCGGGGGACGCTGCGGGGCGTTCACTATGCCGACATCCCGCCCAGTCAGGCCAAGTACGTCACCTGCGTCCAAGGCCAGGTCCTCGACTGTGTGGTCGACATCCGGCTCGGCTCACCGAGCTACGGGACGCATCAGGCGGTGCTGCTGGACGACACCGACCGGCGCGGCCTCTATCTCGCCGAGGGGCTCGGCCACGCCTTCATGGCGCTCACCGAGACCGCGGCGATCTCCTACCTCTGTTCGACGTCCTACAACCCCTCGCGTGAGCACGGCATCGACCCGCTCGACCCGGACCTGGCGCTGCCGTGGCCCCGGGACGTGACTCCGCTGCTGTCCGAGAAGGACGCGCAGGCCCCGTCGTTGAAGGAGGCCGAGGCGTCGGGTCTGCTCCCCTCCTACGCCGACTGCCTCGCCTTCTACGAGACCCTGCGGATCCAGGCGGGCCGCGGCCAGTAGCGCACGACCACCCGGCCCAGCACGTCCCCGGACGGCACTGAGCCGAAGGTCGCGCTGTCGGTGCCGGACGTGACGTTGTCGGATCGCAGCCACCACGCCCCGTCCGGCTCGACGAAGGCCGCGCGTTTCACCCCGAGTCCGCGGCCGGGTAGCCGTGCCACGACCACGTCTCCAGCCCGCGGTGCCGCTCCCCACAGGACCAGGCAGGCATCGCCGTCCCGAAGCGTCGGGACCATGGAGTTACCACTGACGCATACCGCCCGCACGGCAGGACATCGACTCACCCGGGTAGGTTGCCAGAGAAAGTGGGAACGAAGCCTGGACGCCGTTCGAGACGGGGGTCTACCCGCTGCATCCCGATGACGGTCAACGATGCTTCCACCCGCCAAGTTACCTTGCGTGATTATGGTCGTAGGCTGTTGGACGAACTTACGGTGACGACCACCGGACGTCCAGCGAGACGAGAAAGGACGGCGGTATGAGCCTCCTGCACCCGAAGACAACGGTCAACGCCCACTGTGACCTGCCCTGCGGGGTCTACGACCCGGCCCAGGCGAAGATCGAGGCGCAGTCCGTGAAGGCCATCCAGGAGAAGTTCCAGGGGAACGAAGACCCAACGTTCCGCACCCGCGCCCTGGCCATCAAGGAGGAGCGGGCCGACCTGGTCAAGCACCACCTGTGGGTGCTGTGGACCGACTACTTCAAGCCCAACCACCTGGAGAAGTACCCCGAGCTCCACGACCTGTTCTGGCAGGCCACCAAGGCGGCGGGGGCAGCCGGGGCCAAGGGCTCGGTCGACCCGGTGGACGGTCAGAAGCTGATCGATCTGATCGACCAGATCTCCGCGATCTTCTGGGAGACGAAAGCCGCCTGATCGACCTGGGCCTCCGGACCTCCCGGACCTCCCGAGTCGAGGCCGATAAGGCCCCGGGCGACGCCATCACGATTTTTTACGCGTTGCCGGAGGCTCCGGGGACGTCCCATTCGTGAGATCGCCCACCCCGTCCGGCCGATCAGGGCGAACGGGGTGGGATTTCACCCGATTCAAAGACATTGAAGACATAACAACCATCGGGCCGGGTCGGCTCTCATCGGATCTGAACCGATGGGAACCGACCCGGCCCGATGCGTCCGGGACCATCCGCGCACTGAGGACAATTAGTTGCAGTCCGTCATGACCGGAACAATCAGCAGGATTGATCACCCGACCTGCGATGACACCTGGGCGCTGGGTACGGTGGTCTTCGTGTGGCACGAGCAGCGCGCGGACGCCAACAGCCGAAGGTGAAGTGATCAAGGTTCTTCGCGTCACCGGAGGCCTCAGGGGACACCGGTGACCAAAAGCGACGCAATCGCAACTGTTCGCGTCAACGTAATCATGGTTCTTCGCGTCGCCGGAGACCTCAAGGGATACAGGGGGTACCGCAGTGGACACAACGCCGAAAACCGACACCGCGAACGGTCAGGGCGGTGCCCCCGGTCGTGAGGTTTCCGGTGGCGGTGTCTCCCGTGGCGGTGTTCCCGGCGGGGGCCTGCGCGATGTCGTGCAGCTCACACTGCCCGCGGCAAGCGCCTACCTCTCCGTTCTGCGAACCGCCACCGCATCGCTCGCGGCCCGCGCCGACTTCACCCTCGACGACATCGAGGACCTTCGGATCGCCGTGGACGAGGCATGCGCGCTGCTGCTGCTGTCAGCGGTGCCCGGTTCTAACCTGGAATGCACGTTCGAGCTCTCCCCCGGGGTCATCCAGGTCTCGGTAACAGTGCGGAGCCTGGACGGCGAACCACCGTCCAGGGAGACGTTCGCCTGGACGGTGCTGACCGCCCTGGCCGACGAGGTCTCAAGCTCCGTGGACGCCGACTCGCGTGTCACCATCGGTCTGCGCAAGCGCCGCGGCGTCCCTGAGGACGGCGTGCCCAGTCCCGCGGCCGCGACACCCGGAGCCACGTGGACCGAGAACGCCGGCGCTCCTGCAAGCGGACCGGTGGGCGCGCCGTGACCGCAGGGCGTACCCGACCGCTCCAGGATGCCGTGGCCGCGATCGAGCAACGCTCGCAGGCCCTTCTCGACGACCCCCATGGCATCCTCACCACGGGCAACACTCCCATGGACGAGGCGTCGGACAGCCCCCTTGGCCCGGACCCGTCGACCCCCACCGCATCGGTCGCGACCCAGGCCCGGTCGCAGGACGACTCGTACAGCGATCCCGAGCATCCGGGTGGAACCAACGACCGGGCCCACGCCCGGGAGCTGTTCGCCCGGCTGGTCACCCTGCCCGAGAAGAACTCGGAACGGGCGGAGATCCGTGACCAGCTCGTCCGGATGCACCTGCCGCTCGTGGAGTACCTGGCGCGCCGTTTCCGCAATCGCGGCGAGCCACTGGACGACCTGACCCAGGTTGCCACCATCGGACTGATCAAGTCCGTGGACCGCTTCGACCCCGAACGCGGCGTGGAGTTCTCCACCTACGCGACACCCACGATCGTCGGGGAGATCAAACGGCACTTCCGGGACAAGGGCTGGGCGATCCGGGTCCCACGCCGGCTGCAGGAACTCAAACTGGCGTTGACCAAGGCGACGGCGGAGCTGTCCCAGACGCTGGGCCGCTCCCCGACCGTCAGTGAGCTCGCCGGTCATCTGGAGATGAGCGAGGAGGAGGTGCTGGAGGGCCTGGAGTCCGCCAACGCCTACTCGGCGGTCTCGCTGGACGCGCCGGACTCCGGTGACGACGAGGCTCCGGCGGTGGCCGACACCCTCGGCGTCCAGGACGAGTCGTTGGAGGGTGTCGAGTACCGGGAGTCGCTCAAGCCACTGCTGGAGAAATTGCCCCCACGGGAGAAGCGCATCCTGTTGCTGCGGTTCTTCGGAAACATGACCCAGTCGCAGATCGCCGCTGAGCTCGGCATCTCCCAGATGCACGTCTCGCGGCTGCTCGCCCGCACGCTCGCCCAGCTACGCCGCGGCCTCCTGGACGACGCCTAACGATCATTGGGACGGTAGGCGCCGGCCAGGCCGATCAGGGCAAGGACCAGGATCGGGACGGCCACCAGCGGGACGCCCTCGCCGTAGCGGTGGCCCTGGAGCAGTCCGACGGCGACCGGCAGGCACAGCAGCTGGACGACGACAACAGGCGAGCGGGCCCACTGCCGCCCGGCGAACAGCGCCCGCGCGAGCAGCGCCAGGCCCACCCCGGCGGCCACCGCGAGCACGCCGCCGAGTTCAGCTCGGCCACGGTCATCGGTGCCCGCGCCGAAGCCCCGCACCACCAGGAACGTCCCAAGGCCGGCAAGCATCAGCGCCTCCGCTCCGAGCAGTGCCACGGCGGCCCGCAGTGCACGCCTGGTGTCCCGCGGCCGGCCGGCCCGCCCGCGGGCCGACGCATCGGCGGGCAGGCCGGCCGACGACACCTGCCCGGACCCTGTCCGGTGGGCTGTCCGGTGGGCTGTCCTGGAACGCACCCGCCGACAGTACGTCGTGACGGTGAGGCCGTGACGGTGAGGCCGCAGCGGCCAGTCGTGGCCATAGCGGGGCGGGTGGATGCATGCGGGGGCCGGCGTTGTCCACCGGGTGGTGAGGATTACGTCGTCAGGGACTGCGATGGTCGAAACGGTTACCGTGGACATCATGCGCGCGCTGTTGGTCGTTAACCCCATCGCCACGGCTACGACCCAGCGCGTTCGGGAGGTTCTGGTCAGCGCCCTCGCCGCCGATCTCAGCGTGGACGTCGTCGCCACGAAGGGCCGGGGCCATGCCACCGAACTCGCCGAACGCGCCGCCGGGAACGGACTCGACCTGGTTGTCGCGCTCGGCGGCGACGGAACCGTCAACGAGATCGTCAACGGGCTGCTGCGTTCGGGACCGGCCCCGAACGTCCCGGCATTCGCGGTGGTGCCCGGTGGAAGCACCAACGTCTTCGCCCGCGCGTTGGGCTACTCCGCATCCCCGGTGGAAGCCACCGGGGAGCTTCTGGAGGCACTACGGGACGGCCGCAGCCGACGGATCGGCCTCGGGCACGCGACCTTCACCGACCCGTCGGGGTCGGACCAGTCCCGCTGGTTCACCTTCTGCGCCGGTCTCGGTCTGGATGCGGCCGTTGTCGAGCAGGTCGAACGCAAACGGGTACACGGACGCCGCAACACCCCCGGGTTGTACCTGCGTTCCGCGCTCGGCCGCTTCATCCGCGGTACCGGGCACCGGCATCCGCCCATCACCGTCACCACCGGCGAGCGGCCCGGCCCGGCGGTGGCCGCGGACCCGGACGGCGTGGGGTCGGACGGCGTGGGGTCGGAGCAGGTCCTCGTCGCCGTGGTCTGCAACACCATGCCCTGGACATACCTGAACGCCCGGCCGGTGCGGGCCTGCCCCGACGCGTCCTTCGACAGCGGTCTGGACCTCATCGGTCTGCGCCGACTGCGGGTGTCGACGACAGCCCGCAGCGGGCTACAGATGCTGCACGGCAGGAGGGGGCCGCACGGTCGAAACGTCCTCGCCCTGCACGACCAGCCCATGATCACGTTGACGACCGCCCGGGAGCTGCCGTTCCAGCTCGATGGCGAGTACATCGGGCCGCAGACGGAGGTGACCGTCAGGTCCCGGCCGAGGGCCCTACGCGTCATCGTCTGAGACGTCCTTCGCGAGCACCGACTCCCGATGCGCCAGGGGGGCGCTTCCCAACCAGCCACCCGACGTCAGGCTCCCTGCGAGGCGGTCAGGCCGCTCCACGGCCAAGTTTGCGGACAACCTCGGCCGGATTATCACAGATCGCCGCATCGACACCCGCGTCCCGTAGCTGGCCGGCATCCGCCACCGACGTCACCGTCCAGGTCACAAGGCCCACGCCCGCAGCCCGGGCCCGCTGGGGAACCGCCTCGGACCCGAGCACGGACGACACGTGGGCATGCAGTTCCTGGTGCCCGGCCGAGCGCACGTAGGCGATGCCGCTGTTGACCGACATCCGCGGCATGGACAGGAACGCCGTGGCCACGCCGATCCCGGAGTCGCGTACCGCCTCGATCGCAAACCAGTCGAACGAGGACACGGTGACGGCCTCCGGTGAAACGGGACGGGAGACCCTGCCGAGCCCCCGTGCCCGCAGGAGCTCGACCAGGGCGTAGGCGGTGCGTTCCCTCGGTGCGTCGAAGTCCGGCTGCCCCGGCTGGTTCTTCACCTCGAGGATGATCCGGCCTCGGCCGTCCCACGCGTCCAGAACATCGCTCAGGACGGGCACGCCGAGGTCGGCGAGTTCGCGGGTGCTTCGGCGCACAACCGCCCTGCCGGTCAGCCTGCCCGGCAGGCGAGCGTCGTGCACGCACACCAGATCCCCGTCGGCGCTGCGCCGTACATCCACTTCGATACCATCAGCGCCAGCACGCAACGCGGCTTCCACCGCATCGACCGTGTTCTCCGGGCCCGGAACCCGGCTGCCGCGGTGACCAAGAACCTGCATGGTCCAACGATGCCATCACAGCCGCGGCCGGCGCCGCCAGGGACGTCCAACCAGGTTCCATGTAGCCGAGAAACCCTGAGATGACAACACTGAAGGCCAATCCGGCATGTTGTCCAGATCGGTGACATATGTGTGTTCACTGAGTTGGCAGTGCTGGGAGAGTCTGTCTGTCAACGATGTTCAACCATCCGCAAAGAGTGGTCTACCTGTGTCTCCGCCCGACCGACGCAGGCCGGAAGGGGTACGAAGCCACTTCCAGGTTCTTGCGCCCACGGTAGTTGCGGTGGGAGGGTGGCGAATGTCCGAGGTGGATGGACCACGTTCACCCTGGGCTCACGCGCGAGGGTGCAGCCGGTCGAAA
Organism: Frankia sp. Cppng1_Ct_nod; assembly: GCF_920656135.1. Taxonomy (NCBI): domain Bacteria; kingdom Bacillati; phylum Actinomycetota; class Actinomycetes; order Frankiales; family Frankiaceae; genus Frankia; species Frankia sp. Cppng1_Ct_nod. The sequence continues at coordinate 38,537 of NZ_CAKKTK010000005.1, forward strand.
GATCAAGACCCCGCACGGATCCGACATCCGGTTGATTGTCGGGAAGTGCGGCACAACCGTAGCGGCTCGCAAAGCGTCTCACGTGCAGTGTGGCCCGAGACGAGAGAGGGAGTTGTACGCATGGACTGGCGCCACAGAGCGCTCTGCCGTGACGAGGATCCCGAGCTCTTCTTCCCGATCGGTACAACCGGTCCGGCTGAACGCCAGGTCGAAGAAGCAAAGGCCGTCTGTAGGCGGTGTGCCGTAACAAGTGATTGCTTGAGCTGGGCACTTGACACCGGGCAAGATTCCGGAGTCTGGGGCGGTTTGAGCGAGGATGAACGACGAGCACTCAAGCGTGCGCGCATGCGAGTTCGCACCGCCTGAGTACTCACAACCACCAACGCGGCACGACCTGCACGACGACTTCCCAGGTGGCCCTGGAATGACAAACCAGCCCCAGGGATGTTGCCGTGTGCATTTGTGTCGCTTCCGTCCGTATTCGTGCAGTTTGCGAGCGGAACCATCGACACCTGTTGTAGTGGTGTCGAGACGGTAAGGCGCGGCGGGCCAGGACGGGGTGGGACGGCGCCAGGCACGGTGGTGCTGTACCCACCTCGACGGCCTCCATAACATCGATCTTCAAAAAAGTTTTCACGACTGCAACGGGATGGAAAGCAGGGCCTCCGTTCCGCGATCCGGCCCCGCCTGGAGCCGGATCGCCCCCTGCATCTCACCGAGGACGAGCTGGCGCACGATCTGCAGTCCGAGACGAGGTGAATGCTCCAGCTGGAAGTCGTCAGGCAACCCCGCGCCGTCGTCAGCAACAACCACGTCCAAGCGGTCAACATCCCGATGGACACGGAGTTCGATCGTGCCAGCAGAACCCTCGAACGCATGTTCGACAGCATTCTGCAAAAGTTCGGAAAGCACAAGGGCCAGCGGCGTGGCGAGTTCCCCGGGCAGCCGTCCAAATGATCCTTTGCGGGTGGTGTTCGCGCGGGTACCGGTCGAGGCGAGATCAACCGTTACCGACGTGATCTGATCGGCGATCTCGTCGAAGGGCACGGACTCTCCGAGGCTCTGCGAGAGCGTCTCATGAACGACAGCGATCGAGGTCACCCTACGCACCGACTCGCGCAGCGCGAGGCGTGCCTCATCCACCTTGGTGCGACGCATCTGCAGACGCAGCAACGCCGCCACCGTCTGCAGGTTGTTCTTCACCCGGTGGTGAATCTCCCGGATCGTCGCGTCCTTGCTGAGTAGCTGCGCCTCCCGGCGCCGGAGATCAGAAACGTCACGAACAAGGACAAGCACCTCGCGGGTGGCAGCCGGGAACAGCGGAATCGCGCGTAGCAGAACCACCGTGCTGCCGACCGCGAGTTCCACTTCGACCGGCCGACGGCGACCGATCGCGTGCCAGACCGCCGGTGTGGTCGCGGGCAGGTTCAGCGTCCGGTGTACCGAACGCAGGTCCTCACCGGTGACATTGCCGGTGTAGCCGAGACGGCGGTAGGCCGACAACGCGTTCGGACTGGCAAAGATGACCTTTCCCGAACCGTCCAGGCGGAGCATCCCGTCACCGACCCGCGGTGCCTCGGGCAGTTCGACCGCACTCCCCCGGAACGGGAACGCCCCCTCGGCGATCATCAGAGCCAGGTTGTTCGCGCACTGAAGGTAGGCGGATTCGAGCGCGCTCGGCGTCCGGGTCGTGGCGAGATTGGTATCCCGGGCCAGCACTGCGATCACGCGGTCCTCATGCAGGACCGGGATCGCCTCGGTCCGAACCGGCACCCCGCCGTCCCACTCCGGCTCACCTTCGCGGGCGATCCGGCGCTCGCGCCACGAGTTCTGCACCACCCACCTGTTGATCACAACACTGCCGACCTCGTCGTTGTGGTAGGCGGTCGGTCCCGTGGTCGGTCGTACCTGCGCGACCACCAGGAACTCCGCCCCCGGCCCGGAACCGCCACGGGCCACCGCAAGTCGACTCGGCACGAGCAGCAGCAGGTCCGCGAAGGACAGGTCGGCCAACAGCGCCCAGTCGGCTACCAGAGCATGGAGGTGGTCTATGTCGTCCGCACCAAGATCGGTGCTCTCGCGCAGAAGGTCCGCCAGCGTGCCCACGCAGGCAGACTGCCAGATGCGGCGAGGCAGCGGAGCCCCGGTACCGGATCAGTGCCAGATCACCACCGTGCCGCGGGCTCCCAGTTTCCCCGCGCCGCCTTTGGCCTAGGCTTCCGCTGTGCGTCCTTCCACCCACGCGGTCAACAATCCGCTCGCATGGCTGGACAGCCACGCCCGCCGCCGTGAGGAGGCAGGGCTGCGCCGCACCGTGCGTCCACGCGGCCCGGACGGATGGACGTCCGCCGACGCACCACACGGAGATCTCCCGCGCCTGCTGGACCTGGCCGGAAACGACTACCTGGGGCTGTCCCGTCATCCCGAGGTGATCGAAGGCGGAGTGCGGGCGCTGCGAGCCTGGGGTGCCGGCTCCACCGGGAGCCGGCTGGTCACCGGAACGACCACCCTGCACGGCGAGCTTGAGGAGGCCCTCGCCAACCACACCGGCTTCGCCTCCGCGCTGGTATTCGCCTCCGGGTACGCGGCCAACCTGGGCGTTCTCACCGCGCTGAGCGGCCCGGACGATCTCATCGTCTCGGATGAACGCAACCACGCGTCGCTGGTGGACGCGTGCCGGCTGTCCCGGGCGCGGGTACGCATCGTCGCGCACGCCGACGTCGAGGCGGTCGACGCAGCGCTGGCCGGGCAGTCCTGGCGGCACGCCGTCGTGGTCACCGACTCGGTGTTCTCCGCCGACGGCGACCTCGCCCCGCTTGCCGCGCTGCACGCCGTGGCCCGGGCCCACGGCGCGTTGCTGCTGGTGGATGAGGCGCACGGGCTCGGCGTCGTCGGTCCGGGCGGCCGGGGAGCCCTCGCTGACGCCGGGCTCGCCGGCGAACCGGATGTGGTCGCCACCGTCACCCTGTCCAAGGCACTGGGCAGTCAGGGCGGCGCCGTGCTGGGCCCACCCCAGGTACGCGCCCACCTGATCGACACCGCCCGCACGTTCATCTTCGACACCGGGCTCGCCCCGGCCTGCGCCGGCGCGGCACTGGCCGCACTCGGGCTGCTGGACGCCACCCCGGCTCTCGCGGACGACGTGCGGCGGCGCGCCCGCGAGCTTGCCGCGCTCACCGGCGCGCCGCCGCCGGCCGGAGCGGTCGTGTCGGTCGTCCTGGGTGAACCCGGACCCGCGGTGGCCGCAGCGGAGGTCTGCCGCGCCCACGGCGTGGCGGTCGGCTGCTTCCGCCCGCCGACCGTGCCCCCGGGGACGAGCCGGCTGCGGGTCGCGGCCCGCGCGGACCTCACCGACGCGGACATGGCGCACGCCGCCGGCGCCTTCGCCGCCGCCCTGGGCACCGCCATCCGCGGCACCCACGCCCCCAGTGCCCCCGTACAGCACGCCTCTGCACTCGACGAACCCGGTTTCGGCACGTCAGGGTGACCGTGATCGTGGTGACCGGAACCGGGACCGGCGTCGGCAAGACCGTCGTGACTGCCGCGGTGGCCATACTCGCCCGTGCCCGGGGCGCTGACGTCGCCGTGGTAAAGGCCGCCCAGACCGGCGTCGAACCCGGTGAACCCGGCGACCTCGACCATATACGACAGTTGTCCGGAGTTGAGGATCTGCACGAGTACGCCCGGTTCCCGGCGGCGCTGTCCCCGGCGGCTGCGGCCCGCCTCGCCCGACGCCCTCCGGTGGAGTTGTCCACCGTCGCACACCGGGTGGCGGAGCTCGCCGAGCGCCGCCGGCTCGTCCTGGTGGAAGGCGCGGGTGGGCTGCTGGTCCGCTATGACGACGAGGGCACGACCGTGGCCGATCTCGCCCGCATGCTCACCGCGGAGGTGCTGTTGGTCAGTGAGGCCGGACTCGGCGCGCTCAACGCCACCGCCCTGACCCTGGAGGCGCTCGCAGGTCGCGGACTGGATCTGGCTGGACTTGTCATCGGTTCGTGGCCACCCGCCCCGGACCTCGCCTGCCGCTCGAACATCGCGGACCTGGAGATGCTGGCGGCGCGCCCACTCACCGGGGCGATCCCTGCAGGGGCGGGCGATGCGGATGCGGCATCCTTCCGTGACACGGCCCGGGCGTGCCTCGCACCGGCACTCGGCGGGACCTTCGACGCTCGAGAGTTCAGAAGGAGACACAATCCATGACGGAAAGTGTCCGGTTGCTGTCCACGCACTGGTTCCGACTGAGAACTATCGCGGACAGGCGAGCGTGAACCACGGCGGGTGTGCAAACGTCCACCTTGATGGGACGGACCCGGCGGACGGCCCGCGCCCCGCCCGTCCGCACTGTCCACGCTGCCCGCCCCGCCCGTCCAGACGAGTCGACGTCCGCACCGGACCACAGGGAGACCTACCGTGCCGCCATCGTCAGCGACCGCCCCGCCCGTGACCTCGGCCTCTGCCACACGGCCATCCGCTCACACCGAGCAGGCAGGTGGAGACGTCGAGCCCGACATCCTTCAGGTTTCCCGGCGACAGGTCCTCGAGGACGGCCGCGGCCTGTCGGCCGAGCAGGCGCTGGAGGTGCTGCGCCTCGGCGACGACCGGATCAGCGAGGCACTCGCGCTGGCCCACGAGGTGCGGATGCGCTGGTGCGGCCCGGACGTGGAGGTCGAGGGGATCGTCAGTCTCAAGACCGGCGGCTGCCCCGAGGACTGTCACTTCTGCTCCCAGTCCGGCCAGTTCGACTCGCCCGTCCGTGCGGTCTGGCTGGACGTCCCCTCGCTGGTCGAAGCCGCAAAAGCGACAAAAGAGACCGGTGCGAGCGAATTCTGCATCGTCGCCGCCGTCCGTGGCCCGGACGAGCGGCTGATGGCCCAGGTCCGCGCCGGGGTCGCGGCAATCCGCGCCGCCGTGGACATCAACGTCGCCTGCTCGCTCGGGATGCTCACTCAGGAACAGGTCGACGCCCTCGCCACGATGGGTGTGCACCGTTACAACCACAATCTGGAGACGGCTCGGTCACACTTCCCACAGGTCGTGACCACCCACAGCTGGCAGGAACGCTGGGAGACCTGCGAGATGGTGCGGGCGGCCGGCATGGAACTGTGCTGTGGGGCGATCATCGGGGTCGGTGAGACGCTGGAGCAGCGGGCCGAGCTCGCCGGGCAGCTCGCTGAACTCGAACCCGACGAGGTTCCACTGAACTTCCTCAACCCACGGCCGGGCACACCTTTCGCCGACATGGCGGTCATCAGCCCGAAGGACGCGTTGCGCACGATCGCCGCGTTCCGGCTCGCACTGCCGCGCACCATTCTGCGCTATGCGGGAGGACGCGAGATCGCCCTCGGTGACCTGGCCGTCGAAGGGATGTTGGGTGGCATCAACGCGGTCATCGTCGGCAACTATTTGACGACTCTGGGGCGCCCGGCCGAAGCGGACCTCGCGATGCTCGCCGACCTCAAGATGCCGATCAAGTCCATGCAGGCCACATTCTGACCAGACCGGAAACGAGAGTCAGGGCGCCTCGCCGGGCAGGGCTTGCCCATCCTTGACGAGGCGCTACTCTCGGCGCCATGACTCTCAGCGGTGCGCAGGCGGCCTACTGCGATCGGTGCGGACGGTCACTCGCAGACGGCGGGCACGACAGTTGTGCGCAGGCACGGCTGCTGGAGCCACCGAGGTTCTGCGGGACCTGCCGTCGCCGGATGGTCGTGCAGGTCACGCCAACGGGGTGGACCGCCCGCTGCGCCGAACACGGCATGATCGTCAGCTGAGCCCTCGGCACCCGAGCCCGCAGTGCCTGGGTTCCGGCACTACTCGATGTCAGCCTGTCACGGGTTACCGGGTGTGCCCTCAGGCCACCGGTACCTGGTCGAGAAGGGCGATCAGGTCGCCTTCCTGAACGACGTCTCCCTCCTGGACCGCGATCTGGGCAACCCGGCCTCCATCCTCGCTGAGCACCGGAATCTCCATCTTCATGGAGTCGAGAATGACCAACGTGTCACCGGCCGACACCGTGTCACCGACGCCGACGACGACCTTCCACACGTTGGCCACCATCTCAGCCCGAACTTCCTCAGCCACAGGTCCCCCTTCCTTACTACCGATCGGACATGAGCACAGCGTGAGCGTAGTGTGCGCCCGCACACTACGGCTGCACGCCACGTCGACAAAGAAAGTCCCTCTCCGCTCACTGATTCACCCAAACCCGGCGGTAACAACACCCGACCCAAAACCCCGATAATGATCTCCCTGTCCACCGAGACCGCGGTCCTGTGCAGCATCAGACATGCCAGAATGGCGACCCTGAGGTCGAGCGCTCCAGGGACACAGCACACTACGAGAGTGTTCGTTCTCCTTGTGCTCGCCCTTGCGGGTGGCATCGCCGTCGGGCTGGTTCGCGGTGGGACGTTGCGTGCCTTGGGACGCATCGATGTAGCGCGTCCGTGGACGTTCGCGGCCGTGGTTGCGGCGCTGCTCATCGGACGGATCATTCCTGGCACCCACGCGGCCGGCTGGGTGGCGGCCACGGTGGGGATCGCGCTGTTCGCAGCGGCGAATCCCCGCCTGCCAGGCCTCGGCCTGCTCCTGGCCGGGATCGCCCTGAACACCGCGGTGATCCTCGCCAACGGCGGCCAGATGCCGGTCTCACTCGCGGGGGCCGAACGCGCCGGTGTGCCCGTGCGCGACGTACAGTCGTCCTCCCAGTACACACCGGGCGGAGCAGGTACGGTCCTGCGCCCGGCCACGGCAGTGATACCGGTGGCCTTCCCGAACGCGCCGGCCGTGGTCAGCCTCGGCGACATCATGATCGCCTCCGGGGTCGGGCTGTTCGGCGCGGTCGCGCCGATGCGGGCACGGCGCACCCTGGAGTCACGCCGCGCCCCCGGGACGGGGCATCCGCACTCAGGTGTCCATTACGAGGAGGATGCGGACGCCACGACGACCGAACCCGTCCACGGCTAGGGCCTGGGGCCTGGGGCAGCGCGGGAGGAACACGGCGCGCTATCGCCGTCCCGGGCACGCGGCCGGCTGTCGGTCCTGGCCGGCGGATGGTCCATGACAGGATGACCTCGGAAGAAAGGAGGTCGTCGACATGGCGAAGAAGAAGCGTAAGCGGCGCGCACGCGCCAAGAGCAAGGCCAACCACGGCAAGCGCCCGAACACCTAGAAACGCCCCCGGGCCAGGATCGAACCCCGGGCGTCCGTCGACCCACGGCTCCGCGATGACCAGCCTGGTGGACCGGAGCGCCACGGTGGCCCGGTGGTACCGCACGCGGACGCGGGCCGTACCACCGGGCCACCGTGGTAGAACCCGAACCATGTGCGGCGCAGGCCGGGAGCGGGGTGGATCAGCTGGTGGCGGTCCGGCTGCTCAGCCAGCTGACGGTCTGGCGCAGGCCTGCCTCCAGGTCGACCTGAGGCCGCCAGCCGACCAGCCGCTGCGCCCTGCTGACGTCGAGGGCGATCCGCTGCAGCTCCCCGGGCCGAGGCGGGGCGAACTCGGGATCGTCAGCCACCCCGACGATCGCCGCAATCCTGCTGTGCAGTTCCCGGACAGGTGTCTGGACGCCGGTACCGATGTTGAGCCGTTCCCCGTTTGCCGCATCCGGTGTGACCGTACGGGCGAAAGCGTCCGCGACATCACCGACGAAGACGTAGTCGCGGGTGGTCTCACCATCGCCGAAAATCCTGGTCGGGCGGCCTTCAAGCATCGCCGTCCCGAAAATCGCCACCACACCGGCCTCACCGTGGGGGTCCTGCCTCGGTCCGTAGACGTTTCCGAGCGCCAACGCCGTCGTGGCCAGGCCGTAGGTTGACCGGTACACCGACAGGTAGAGTTCGCCGGCTGCCTTCCCGGCCGCGTATGGGGACTCGGGAGCTACCGGCATGGTCTCGTCGACCGGCAGGCGCTTGGGCGTCCCGTAGATCGAACCGCCGGACGAGGTGTGGACGAGCTTTCCGACACCGGCCAGCCGGCTGGCCTCCAGCAGGTTGATCGTGCCGAGCACGTTCAACCGGGCGTCGAGCAGCGGGTCGCGGATGCTCACCCGCACGTCGATCTGCGCCGCCAGGTGCAACACGACATCGGGACGCACACGCTGCACCACTTCGGCAAGTTCGCCAGAGGTGACATCAACCTTCTCGAACGAGAACCGGGCGTCCCTGGAGGCCAGGCTCAGGTTCTCCAGCCGTCCGGTGGACAGGTCATCGATCCCGACGACGTCGTGGCCGTCGGCAAGCATACGGTCAGTGACCGTGGAACCAATAAAACCGGCCGCGCCGGTGACAAGGATACGCACGGCACGAGAGCCTAACCGCCACCGGTCGCGTACTTTACGACAGGCGCCTACTCGGCGCGAAACTCAATAGCAGCAGCATCGATGCGGGCGGCGCGTAGCCGCTCAAGAACGCTCATCCGAAGCGAGTCGGGAGCGCGCTCCCCCCCACACCTACGGGCAACGAGCAACTTCACCTCGTGTTCGACACCGAACTCACGCAGGCAGGGAGAGCATTCGTCCAGATGTGAACGAATCAGGTGCTTATGGTCGAAATCAATCTCACCATCGAGATAGAGATAGACCGCCTCCAGTACCTTCCGGCAGTCGATCGCGTGCGGGTCCCCACAACTCACGATCCACCGCCATCGACATCGGTGCTGCCGGTGCGGACCAGGCCCCGCTCCAGGGCGTAGTGCCCGAGAGCTGTACGCAGGCCACGACGGCCACGGTGCAGACGCGACATCACGGTGCCTATCGGAGTACCCATGATTTCCGCGATCTCTTTGTAGGCGAAGCCCTCGACGTCCGCAAGGTAGACCGCTATGCGGAAGTCCTCGGGCAGTGCCTGCAGAGCATCCTTGATGTCGCTGTCCGGCAGATGCTCCAGCGCCTCGGCCTCGGCGCTCTTCAACCCGCTCGACGTGTGCGACTCGGCTTCGGCGAGTTGCCAGTCCTCGACCTGTTCGGTAGGACTCTGCAGCGGCTGGCGCTGCCGCTTGCGGTAGGTGTTGATGAACGTGTTCGTCAGGATGCGGTAGAGCCAGGCCTTGAGATTCGTACCTTCCTGGAACTGGTGGAACGCCGCGAAGGCCTTCACAAAGGTCTCCTGGACCAGATCCTCGGCATCAGCGGGGTTCCGCGTCATCCTCAGCGCCGCCGCATACAACTGATCGAGGTAAGGCAGGGCATCGTGCTCGAACCGGCTACCCCGCTCTTCGGTCGTCTCGTCGACCAGGACCACTCCCTCGTTCATCGGGCCGTCCGCGGAGTACCGGTTCAGGGGCGCACCGCCGACCTCTGCTGCGGACGATACCTCGACAGGCGCATGTTCGCGTGCGGAAAAGCTGCCGGCCACGACGGGACGGGGTACGCCGGGACAACGGTCCCGATCACCTGCGTGACCCTCGGATGACCGTGGTGTCGCCGCGGGCATTGCCTCGGTGTCACCGGCGCGGCATGCCGGCCCGGGCGCGAGATGGGCAGTCATCAAACCTCCGGATGGATGTCCTTGCAGGTTGCGTAACCGTCCGACCCACCGTCGGGATTCCCGCCGGTCCGCCATGGACGACCGTCGGACGCCCGAACCGATCTGGTCCGTGACCGCCATGCCGGGCCGGCAGTCACGGACCGTCCACACCGTCAAGGGCCTGGAGCAACCTGCGATGAATCCAGTCCGCCCCCACCGCCGACGCCTCATTGATCACATCGGCTTCGGTGCGACCGTCCCGGCGGCGGGTCCGCATGGCGTGATCGGCACCGTGTAGGACGTACACCTCGATGTGTCGCGCCGGGTCCGGGTCGGGCATGCCGAACGCGTCACGATCACCCTGCACCACCAGCACCCGAACACCGGCTGCGAGTAGTTCCGGCAACCTCGACGGCCGGTCGGCGGCAGGCACCCCCGGGGACAGGGTTCCACGGGGCGCGAACAGCGGAAATCCGAATGCCACGACCCCCACGGCACCGATCTCTCGAGCACACCGGCAGGCCACCCGCGATCCCATGGAACGGCCGACGAGAACAACAGGACGCGGATGCGGCAACACGCCCATTGCCGTGCGCAGTACCGCGTCCAATCTCGCCGGACGATCCGGCGCACGGCGTCCCGCGACCCGGTACGGCATCTCCAGGCGGGCGACACTCACCCCGGCATCCGGCAGCCGCGCCGCGAGCTCGGACAACACCCCGACATCGGTTCCACTGCCGGCGCCGTGCAGGAGCACGACAAGTCCGATCGGGGTACCTACCGCGGGAACCACAAACATGCGCCCGCCGTCGACCTCCAAGGAGGTCATGTCACCGTTGACCATGGAGATCTGTCAGACTTCCGGTAAGCCTGTGTGACTTGTTTCGCATCTTCTCCCCTTGAAGGATAGGAAAGGTCCATGCTGCCCCGTCTCGACGCCGAGCCAGATCAGCCGCGCGGACGAACCCCGACCCTCGTCTACGAGGCCCCCATGGACAGCGATGATCCTTACTGGGCGTTCTACGAGGATGTCGCCTCAACCCAGCTGGCCAGCTGGCTACCGCCGACGCAGATCCGGGTTCTCGACGTCTCCGGTCCCCGGACGAGATTCGCCCGCCAGATGGTCGCGGCCGGACATGACGTGGTGCGAGTGGTCCCGTCCACGGATCTCGGCGACCCCCTTACCGGATCCGGCCGGCTTCTTCACGTCGCAGGCGATTCCCGGTCACTCGACTGGTTCGCCCCGGCGAGCTTCGACGCGGTCCTTGCCGAAGGCCGCGCCCTGTCATTCTGCCTGGCCACCGAGACCACCCTCGAAGAGATCTACCGCATGCTGCGCCCTGGGGGGCGACTACTGCTGTGTGTCGACTCGCTCCTGCTGGGGCTCGCCCGGCTCGCCGAACAGCACCGCTGGGCAGAGTTGTCGGACGTGCCACGAGCCGACGTCGTCCTCGTCCCGGCCGAAGACGGGTCCATCACCCGCTGCTTCTGGCCGGAGGAACTGCACGCCCTGCTGACGAGCGCCGGCCTTGACGTCGACTGGATCCGGCCACGCACGGTGCTGTCCGCCGAGGCCGTGACCCGCGCGGTCGCATCGGATGTGTCCTGCTTTCCCACCCTCGTCCGGACCGAGGTCGAGCTTTCCGCCGAGCGTCAAGGCGAATCCATCGGAATACACCTTGTCGCCAGTGCCCGCCGCCCCGACTAGAAAACCGATCACAGCCGAGGCTTCGGGCAGACGTCGCCAGTGCCCGCCGCCCCGACTAGAAAACCGATCACAGCCGAGGCTTCGGGCAGACGTCGCCAGTGCCCGCCGCGGACAACGTCCGGCATGCTGAACTGGTGACCGTCACCACGGATGTACCCATCGATCCCTGGCCGGCTCCGACGGCGGACCGACCTGTCGAGGCGACCGTAACGATGCCCGGCTCCAAATCGGCGACCAACCGGGCGCTGATCCTCGCGGCGATCTCGGACGGGACCAGCCGGCTGACGCGGCCACTGCGGTCGCGTGACACGTTGCTCATGGCAGCCGCACTCGGCGGGCTGGGCGTAGCGGTTGTCGACGACCACGACGACTGGCTGGTCCACGGCCAGTTCCCGCTGCGGCGGGTCCCCGCCGCCCGGATCGACTGCGGCAATGCAGGCACCGTCGCCCGGTTCGCTCCGGCGTTGGCCACGCTGGTCCACGGCGACGTGGTGCTCGACGGCGACCCGCGGATGCGCGACCGTCCGCTTACCCCTCTGCTGGATGCGCTGCGAACCCTCGGCGCGCGCATCGACGGCGACCGGATGCCGTTGACCGTGCACGGCCGGGGATGCCTCGCCGGAGGCGAGGTCACGGTGGACGCGTCCGCGTCCAGCCAGCTCGTCTCCGGGCTGCTGCTCGCGGCACCCCGCTACGATCATGGAGTGACCGTCCGCCATGTCGGCTCCCGGCTACCGTCATGGCCGCATCTGGAGATGACCGTCGCGGCTCTGCGTGCCGCGGGCGCGGCGGTCGAGGCCACGGTCGAGGCCACGGTTGAGACGGAGGTCGTGGGGCCAACGGGCTCAGGCGCGTGCTGGTCGGTCGGTCCAGGCCCGCTGGTGGCCCACGACCACATCATCGAACCCGACATCAGCAGCGCCTCCGCCTTCCTCGCCGCCGCGGCGGCGACCGGTGGCCGGGTCGTGCTCGCCGACTGGCCGGACCGGACCGTTCAACCCGGCCGGATGCTGCCGGACCTTCTGGCCGCCATGGGATGCATGGTCACACATACCGCGGCCGGTCTTGAGGTCCGTGGACCCGGGCGCCTCAACGGGATCGACGTCGATCTCTCCGACTATGGCGAGGCCGCCCCGACTCTCGCCGCCCTCGCCGTCCTCGCGGACTCACCGAGCCGGCTGCGTGGCATCGCGCACCTGCGCCTGCAGGAGACCGACCGTCTCGGCGCGCTCGCGACCGAACTGGGGCGCCTCGGAGCGGCGATCACCGTGACCGACGACGGACTGGCCATCTCCCCCGCCCCGCTCGCCGGCGCCCGCCTCGACCCACGGGCCGACCATCGCCTCGCCATGGCCTACGCGGTCGTGGGGCTCGTCGTACCGGGGGTCCTGATCGACGACATCGCCACTACCGGCAAGACCGTGCCGCAGTTCCCACGGCTGTGGGCCGAGATGCTGGGGATCGGGATGCCGGGCGCTCTAAGATGGTGACCACCTAACCGTGCCTCGAGAGCTTGACGAGGACGACGTCCGGGTTCGGGCCGGACGCGGGTCACGGCCTCGCACCCGGGAACGTCCCGACCATGCCGATGCGCTACCCGCGACCGTGGTCGCGGTCGATCGAGGCCGCTACACCTGTCATGTCACCGGGAAGGCCGTGCTGGTCGCGACGGTCCGCGGCGGTTCACTGCGCCGGACCAGCGTGATCGTCGGCGATGAGGTCACCCTGGTCGGGGACGTCTCCGGCTCGCCCGGCAGCCTCGCCCGGATCGTCGGACGCGGTGAACGCCGCAGCGTGCTGCGCCGCACCGCCGACGACACGGATCCGGTCGAACGCCCGATCGTTGCCAACGCCGACCGGCTTGTCATCGTCTGCGCCCTCGCGGACCCGCCACCGCGAACCGGTTTGATCGACCGATGCCTGGTCGCGGCCTATGACGGGGGCCTTGAACCGGTGCTCTGCCTCACCAAGGCCGATCTCGCGGACGGCTCGGCGCTGCGTGAGCTCTACGCGCCGCTGGGCCTGCCCGTGGTCACCACCCGACCGGACGCGGACCTCGACGGGCTGACCGCGCTGGTGTCCGATCGGGTCTGCGTCCTGTTCGGCCACTCCGGGGTGGGCAAGTCGACGCTGGTCAACCGCCTGGTGCCGGACGCGACCCAGACAATCGGGGTGGTCAACGCGGTGACCGGTCGCGGCCGGCACACCTCGTCCGCGGCGATCGCCCTGCCGGTGCCAGGTGGCGGCTGGGTGGTGGACACCCCGGGGATTCGCTCGTTCGGGCTGGGCGCGGTCGACGCGGGCCGGGTGCTCGCGGCCTTCCCCGACCTTGCGCCGGCCGCGGGTGGCTGCCCGGGTGGCTGCACCCATCGGGCGGACCTCCTCGACTGCGCCCTGGACCGCGCTGTCGAGGAGGGGCACGCGGACCCGGGCCGGCTCGCGAGCCTGCGCCGGCTGCTCGTCGCCCGGTCCGGGGCCGAAACGTCCTAAAGTCACATCAGGCGACGTCTGCCCGCTGCGCCACCGTGGACCGGACGTTTCCGCGAACCGTCCGACGGATCACGAGGACACGGTATATACGGTCCGCCGCGGATATCTCGAACGCGGCTGCCGTCCGGGTACGCTCACCCCGTGACCCGTTCCGCACGAACAGATTCAGATCCGGTTCACGGCGGAGGAGCCACCACCGACGAACACCCGGTTGCTGATGACCTCGCGCTGGCTCTTGTCCTCGCGGACGCCGCCGACGCGATGACCCTGGCCCGATTTCAGGCCGTCGACCTGCGGGTCGAGGCCAAGCCCGACGCCACCCCGGTCACCGACGCCGACACCGCGGTCGAAGCGATGATCCGCGAGCGGCTGGCCGAGGCTCGGCCCGCTGACGCGGTGCTCGGCGAGGAGCAGGGGCTGATCGGTGACGCCCGGCGCCGCTGGGTGGTCGACCCGGTGGACGGCACCAAGAACTTCGTTCGCGGGGTGCCGGTATGGGGGACCCTGCTCGCTCTCGAGATCGACGGTGAGGTCGTCGCCGGTGTGGTCAGCGCACCCGCGATGGGCCGGCGGTGGTGGGCCGCCCGCGGTTTCGGAGCCCACACCCGGACGGCCGTCGGCGAGGTCCGTTCCCTGGGCGTGTCCGCGGTGACAGACCTCAACGACGCCTACCTGTCCTTCGCGTCCGTGGAGAGCTGGTCTGCGGCCGGCCGACTGGCGCCCTTCATGGACCTGGTGGAGGCGGTGTGGCGAACCCGCGCCTTCGGTGACTTCTGGTCGCACATGATGGTCGCCGAGGGCGCTGTCGACCTTGCCTGCGAGCCTGAGGTATCCCTGTGGGACCTTGCCGCCCTCCAGGTGATCGTCGAGGAGGCCGGGGGCACCTTCACCGACCTGACGGGCCGCCGCGGCCCGTCAGGCGGCTCGGTCCTGACGACCAACGGCCGCCTGCACGCGGCGACGCTGGCCATCCTGAACCGCTCCTGAACCGCTCCTGAGCTGGTCCCCGAAGCGGCGTGACCCGGTGACCGGTACGACGCCGCGCCCGATCGGGTTCGCCCACCGGGGCTCACCCGCCCGTTTCCAGCGGGAGAACACCCTGGCGGCCTTCTCCCGGGCGCTCGCGGGCGGCGCCGGCGGGCTTGAGTCGGACGTGTGGCTTACGGCTGACGGCGTCCCGGTGCTGCACCACGACGGCGTCGTCGGACTTCCTCCACGGCGCCGTCGGATCAGCGACACACCCGCGGCAGAGCTGCCGGGTTGGCTTCCGGGTCTCGCCGACCTCTACGCCACCTGTGGTGGCGACTTCGAGCTGAGCCTGGATTTCAAGGATTCGCCTGGGACCGCGCCGTGGGCGGTACGGGCGGCGGTGGACACCGCGCGGGCCGTGGGCGCGCCAGGACGGCTGTGGCTGTGCGGGAACCTCGACGCGATCCGGGAGTGGCGGGCGCTCGACGATTTCGATGACGAGGTGAAGCTGATCAATTCCGGGTCCACAGAGGAGATCGACTCCTGTGGGTACGCGGGTCATGGCGGACTGAAAGCGTATGTACGGGATACGGCGGCCGCCGGCGCCACGGCACTGAACCTGCGTGCCAACGACTGGTCCGCGCAGATGGTGCCGCCGGTCCACGCCCAGGGACTTCTTGCGTTCGGCTGGCATGCCCAGTCATCCCGGACGCTGAACCGTCTTTTGGGATTTGGGCTGGACGGCGTCTACTCCAACCACCTCGGCCGACTTGTTCGCGCCACGGGTCACGAGACAACAATCACGCGCGCACGTCACGTCACGTGATCAAAAAACAACGGTCAATCATCATCGACAGGCAATGGTCGGCACAAAACCATGGTCGGGCACTGCGATCCGAACTTCGGTGTCATCGCAATCCGCCTTGCTGCGCAGGGTAACCATCCTGACGCATTGGCGTAGCTTCGCTACTCCCCCGTAGCGCCTTGATGAACCGTACGGGACCCCACCCGCATTCGCGTCGCCGAAAGTGCTTATTTCATGACACCCACACCCTGGTGAACGGTTCAGTCCTCGGTAGCCACTTTCAGCATCTGCGGTGGAAATCCTGTCCGTTCCGCAACATGTTCGACAGAGTAACCCTGCTGTACCAGGTCACGGGCCTGCTCAAGGGTCCAGCCACGACCGGGATCAACCCGGCGGACGATGACCTCACTTGCCTGACGACGCTCTTCCGGCCAGCTCAGACGCGCACGACGTGCCAACGGTCGACCTCCGATATATCTCTGACTTCAGTTACTACAACGAGGATAGGCCACATTGGCACACCTGTGCCCGGTGAACTCCACGATAGCGGCCCACCGCATCCCAATGCGATAGCGGGTTGGAACATAGAAGTGGCATCTGTCTCGACAGCCCGGCGCGATGGCCGCTCTGGTGGGATGAGCCGGGTATCATGCGTGACTGTCAGTGGACACGAAGTCAGCGGACGCGAAGTCAACCGACCCACGGTTGTTGTTAGCTCCCGAGAACACCACGGCTTCTGGCCAGTATGAACCATTGCCGAGACACCTCGAACAGGGCCCTCCGCCGACCCCACCGATGGTCGGCCCCCCGCACCCACACCGAGTTCTCGGCATCTTCGCCGCCGGCTTCACCTTCTTCATCTCGGCTCCTGCGAGTCTCCCCCTTTCCGGGAGCGGACGTCGACCGGACCACCCGCGGCGGTGACCAGCCTGGCCCGTCCTCCAGCGGCGGCCGGCGACGCCCGACGGCCCCGACCATGGACGGACTGCTGGTCCGCCCGTCCCCTTGAGCGCATCAGGTCCCGCCACTGCCGGGCGGAGTACGTTGCCGGGCGCGTCGAGGACAGAAAGTCCTCCAGCACCATCCGAAAACGCTCCGGATCGCTGCGGTGCGGGAAATGCCCGGCGTCCTCAAAGATCTCCAGACGGCTGCCCGGCATCGCGGCATGCGCGATCCGTGCGTGTTCCAGCGGAATCACGGCGTCGTGCGCACCCCAGATGATCATTGACGGCATTCCGGCCGCGAGATAACAACGGTCCAACATCGTGATTGCCTGCCCGTGCCCGTCCACCGACGTCCGCAACGTCCGCAGGAATGCCTTCCGCGCGGTGTCCACATGCAGGGCGTCGAATGTCCGCATCAGGTCGTCGGCGTCCCGCCCCAGATCGGTGTGCAGCCACCGCAACGTCCGGGTTGACCGCCAAGGGTGCGGATCGAGGTGAGCTTGCCCGCCTTGGCCCACCTGGTCACTGTCTTTGGGTCAACCCGGAACATGGTCGCTACTTCTGCGGGCGTCAGCAGCGGCTCAGCGTCCGGTGTTCTCGTCGTCATTGTGTTGGCCTCCCGTCACAGAGCGTCGCTCCGTCCCATACAGATCGTGCATCCTTCGGGGGCATTTCGGACATGGCACGTCGGGACCATCTGCTGACTAGTCACATGACGTCCGAAGCGAGCAAGCACGCTCAGTTAGCAGTTCCAAACTGTCAGCTTGCCGACTCTCGCACCTGAAGCGGTCTCCATCGGTTCAGGACACGCTCATACGCCGCAACCGCGACATCTGTTCGCCCTCGGCGTAACGCGCCGACCGCCTCGTCCAGGTCTTCCACCGAGGTATCGCTACGCAGCGCCTCGTCGTCCAGGAGGTCGACGATCCCCCCGTAGTCGAGTTCGATCCGGCTGTGTGGGTGGAAATCCTCCAGCCAATGCCGGAGCTCGACCAGACCGTCGACACCCGGCGAGTCCGGAGCCGTGCGGCGAAGTTCGCCAAGCGCCTCCAGAGCCCGCCCCACCCGCCGCCGGGCGAGGTTCATCGATGTCCGGTAGGACAGCGACCGGTCCGCCGTGTCGCCGGTGATCAGCATGCGCTCCGACGGGTCGAACAGGACGAACCACGGTGGTGGCACGATCCAGGTGCACGTCTGGACGTAGACCTTCAGGTCCGGGCGCCGAGCTCGCCAACGGTCGAGTTCGCTCTCGGCCGGATCGGCGAGACGCCGCGGGATGAACGCCTCCGCCACCCGCTCCGGCAGTTCACCGCGGAACTCCATCGCGGCCTGCCACACGCGCAGTTGGGTGTACCAGGGGCAGACGAACAACAGACCGTCCGCCATCTGGATGAAGGCCGACTCGTCCGCGACGTCCAGCGACGGGCGGATGGTCGCGACCAGAGCGACGACCCGCTCCCGGCGCGCACCGGCACGGCGGGTCGGCACACCACCCTTGGCCGCGTACCGCTCCCAGCGAAGCCGCTCAGCCGCCGGGAAGGCCGCCAGCGGTTCGTACACCCGCAAGTAGGCCGCCGGACTCACGACAGGCGCCACGGACAGATCCTGGCACGTCGGATGCGCCAGGGGGCTACCGCGGGCCCCTTGCCGACGCCGGACCACCGGTTCGAACCCGGCAGTCCACGGCAACACCAACAAGCAATCATCGCTATCACACCGGACCTATGGATACGTTGCGGACGCCGGTCACGCCCGCCTGTCTGCTCCCACGTACCCGACAACGCACATGTAACCGACAACGCACATGTAACCGACAACACGTATGTACCCGACAACGCACACGTCCCCGACGAAGGGAGCCCCAACGGTGCCGTCCGTCTTCAGTTCCGGCTCGCAACACGAGCAGGTGGTGTTCTGCATGGACCACGCCAGCGGACTGCGTGCGATCATCGCGATCTACTCGACGGCTCTCGGCCCGGCACTCGGGGGGACCCGGTTCCACCCATACGCCGACGAGGACACCGCCCTGCTCGACGCCCTCGCTCTGTCGAAGGCCATGGCGTACAAGGCCGCCTGCGCCGGTCTGGACCTCGGGGGCGGCAAGGCCGTCATCCTCGGCGACCCCGACCGCGACAAATCCGAGTCCCTGCTGCGCGCCTATGGACGCTTCGTGGCCTCCCTCAACGGCCGTTACATCACCGCCTGCGATGTAGGCACGTACGTCGAGGACATGGACGTCGTCGCCCGCGAGTCTCGATGGGTGACCGGACGGTCGCCCGAGCACGGTGGTTCGGGCGACTCCGGCGTCCTGACCGCCTCCGGCGTGTTTGCCGGGATGCGGGCCTGCGCCCAGCACCTGTGGGGCTCACCGTCACTCGCCGGCCGCCGCATCGCCGTCGCCGGGGTCGGAAAAGTCGGTCGGCGCCTGGTGGGCCACCTGGTCGCCGACGGCGCATCCGTGGTCGCCGCGGACGTCAACCGGGCAGCCCTGGACCGGCTGCACGCGCAGCACCCGGACGTCGAGCTGCGCACCGACCCCGACACGCTCATCAGAGCCGATGTGGAGGTGTACTCCCCATGTGCGCTCGGTGGGGTGCTCACCCCGCAAACAGTGGGTGCCCTGCGCGCGCGCATCGTGTGTGGCGGGGCTAACAACCAGCTCGCCGGCACAGGCGTGGACGAGCAGCTGGCCTCGGCGGGCATCCTCTACGCACCGGACTTCGTGGTCAACGCCGGTGGCCTCATCCAGGTCGCTGATGAGATCGAGGGCTACTCGCACGAACGGGCTCAGGCCAAGGCCAGCCGCATCTTTGCCACGACACTGGACGTTCTCGCCCTCGCGGAGCAGACCGGGGTGACCTCCGTCGTCGCCGCGACCCGGCTTGCCGAGCGCCGGATGACCGAGATCGGGCAGCTACGGAAAATCCTCATCCCATGACTATGGGAGACCGATTTCGGATTTCGATCTGTGATTCAGATCACGCATCGCTCACCACGATCGCCCTGCGGCCCGATAACTGTCGGGTTGGCGTGCCGAGGAGCCCGCGATCCCTGTAGTCTCTGGAGGCACGAGATAACGAGAGCACCGGGGCGGGTCCCCGTCGTCATGTTCGAGGGGGTCGAGCCATGGGGCGCGGCCGAGCGAAGGCCAAGCAGACGAAAGTCGCCCGCGAGCTCAAGTACAACTCGCCCAACATGGACCTTGATCGGCTGAAAGCCGATCTGGGTGCCGGTAGTGCGCGAGAAGACACCGCGGACGATTCGTACTCAGATGATCCCTACGAGTACGACTACGCCGACGAGGACGACGACACCGGTCGGCGGTAGCAGTAATGGCAGTGGCAACAAGGGCAGCAAACCCGCCAGAACGCAGACATGGTTGCAGGTCTGCGGGCTCC
This sequence comes from Frankia sp. Cppng1_Ct_nod, assembly GCF_920656135.1. Classification (NCBI taxonomy): domain Bacteria; kingdom Bacillati; phylum Actinomycetota; class Actinomycetes; order Frankiales; family Frankiaceae; genus Frankia; species Frankia sp. Cppng1_Ct_nod. The sequence continues at coordinate 58,316 of NZ_CAKKTK010000005.1, forward strand.
ACACCATCGCCAGGGACTGTCTCCTGGAGGTTGGCGAGCGCTACCGGGGTTCCTACCGCGTCGCGAAGCGACGTGGTAGGCCCTGATCCAGGCGGCGAGCCGGCAAGGTGGAGGAGGTCCGGATAGCAGTGTTCCATCCGGACCGACGACAACACAGCCGGACGTCGTCTGGGCGTGGTAGGTCCCCGTAAAGATCCGGGGGACACGCCGTGGCGTGGCGTGATGTTCGACGTCGTCGACTACTTCCCTCGCGCCGTTGTCGACTGTGGACCCTGATGCCGAACGTGATCCACCGATTGCGCCGACCCTCATGTGGCCTATGGCACGATGCGTGTCGCTCGCGCCAACCCTCCCGGTCGGTACGGACTCGACCGATACACGTGGCAGACTGGCGGAGTCGCATCGCTGTCGGACCTCGTCCGGCCGACACCTGATGCCGACCGTTCTGTCCAAGTAGGTCTCGACCAGAGCGTGTGAGCCTACGAGAAGGCTACTGACGGGCATCGGTGTGTTGCCCGCAAGGTCGAGACGGGGGCCGGCCACATGTCCACGAAGCCGCCGTCCGCCCCCCGGGAACCATTCGACGGTGCTACCCAAGGTAGCGGCAGGTTCCGCTGTTCTCGCACGCCCTCGGCGCTTCGCCGCATGGTTTCCCTCACATCCGTCGCGACCGTGACCATGATTGTGATCGTGACGGCGGGCCTTGCGGCACACAGCGATCGGCCCGTCTTGGAGGCCTTCGCCCTGGCCTTACCGGTGCTGGCACTCGGCCAGCTACCCATGGTGGTCCGCCGTGCCGGCGGAACCAAGGAGTGCCTGGACCTCGGGGAGGCCTCCCTGATCATTGCGCTCGCCCTGGTACCGGGCCCGTGGGTCGTACTGCTCAGCCTTCCTGCAGCCCTCGCCCCGCGCCTCGCCGTTGGACGCAGGCCACGCCGGGCGCTGTTGCGGACAGCTGTGGTCACCACGAGCACGGGGATCGGCGTCCTGGCCGCATCCGCGATCGCGGGGGGCCGTGACCCACTGGTGATGTTCCCGGACGTACGAGCGTTCGCCGCGGCGGCCGTCGCGGCCGCCGCCTACGCGGTGTCGACCCGGATTCCGCCCAGATACTGGTTTTTCCGCGCCGGCGGAGGTCCGGAAGATCTCGAGACTCCGCGGTTCCCGTCAGCGGTCGCCAACACCGCGCTCGGCCTGGCAGTGGTCGTCGTCGGGTACACCAGCCCGCTCGCCCTGCCTGTGCTTCCGCTCGCCGCGGCTGGCCTGGGCATCCTCTACCGGCTCAAACTGCGGTCGTTGGAGGAACACAGCCACTGGAACGAGATCAACGCCATGTCACACGAGCTCATCCACGGGGACGAACTCGCGATCATCGAGATCGCCGGACGCGGCGCGGCAACGCTCTTCGAAACGGACTACCCCACCCTGACCGTGTGGCCTCCCCCGCAGGCATCCATGGATACCCGGCCAGCCATGGACACCCGGCCGCCATTGGATACCTTGACCGCGTTGGACACCGCGACGGCAACCGACATCCCAGCGACAACCGACGCCCCGACGGCGGGCAATCGGCGCCCGAGGCAGGAACCGACAGCACCGGGCCGCCGCCCCCGCCGACTGTCGCGTCGAGTCCGGGAGGTCACCACCCCGCTCCTCGCGGGTGAGCAGCAGATCGGCGTCCTCACGTTGACCTTCGACCGAGCTGTGGTCTGGCATGAGCATGAGGACCAGGTGCTGGCCGCTTTCACCCATGCGGTCTCCCGCGCCCTTGTGCACGCCCGGTTGGATGCTCGCACCCGCAGGCAGGCACAGGAACAGGCCCATGACGCCGGACACGACTGGCTGACCGGACTCGGCAACCGCCGGCTGTTGATGACCAGGGCCGCCGCCGAGCTCGAACGGCAGGCACTCGCAGGTGGATGCACCGGCCTTCTCATGATCGACCTTGACCGCTTCAAGATTATAAATGACACCCTCGGACACAGCGCCGGTGACCGTGTGCTCCAGGCCATCGCCGAACGGCTACGCCGCAGTGTCCGAGACGATGACGTGGTCGCGCGGTTCGGCGGTGACGAGTTCGCCGTTCTCGTCACCGGTATCGACAATCCCGGTCAGGCTGAAACGGTCGCCGCCGAACTGGCCGACGTGCTCTGCCGCGACGTCGTCCTGGACGGTATGCCGCTCGCGGTCGAGGCCTCCGTCGGCCTCGCCTGCTACCCGGACGACGGCATCACCGGCGAAGAACTGCTGCAACACGCCGACATCGCCATGTACCAGGCAAAACATTCCCACCCCCGGTGGCGGCGGTTCGATGGCGACGACGACTCCTCGCTCGAACGTCTCGCACTCATCGCGGAACTACGGTCCGCAATCAACGGGAACGAGCTGGTACTCAACTACCAGCCCCAGGTCGAGCTCCGGACAGGTCGGATCAGCGGCGTCGAGGCGCTCGTCCGTTGGAACCACCCGCGGCGGGGGATGCTCACCCCCGAGACGTTCGTGCCCGCGGTCGAACAGTCCGGGCTGGTGCAGGACTTCACCAGGGTGATCCTGGAGCAGGCGCTGGTAGCCTGTGCCGGCTGGCGGGCCAGCGGTTTCGACCTCACACTGTCGGTGAACCTCTCGGCCCGCAACCTCCTCAACACCGAACTTCCAGGAGAAGTCGCCAAGCTGCTGGTGAAGCACAACGTCCCGGCGTCCGCGCTCACCCTGGAGATCACCGAGACCGCGATGATGGCGGACAAGCGGATGGCCCACGGGCTGCTGGCCCGGCTCCGGGAGATCGGCGTCCGAATCGCGGTCGATGACTTCGGCACCGGATTCTCGTCCCTGACCCTGCTACAGGAGCGTGTGCTCGACGAGGTCAAGGTGGATCAGAGCTTCGTCCGCAAGCTGCTGGTCGAACAGAGCGACGCGGCGATCGTCGCAGCCACGATCCACCTCGCGCACACCCACAACCTGCGGGTGGTGGCCGAGGGTGTGGAGACCGTCGAGCTGATGGAGGCGCTGGCCGCATTGCACTGCGACTTCGCGCAGGGCCTGCACATCGGCGCGGCGATGCCGCTGACGGAGCTGACCAGCCGACTGCGGGACACCGCGTCCGCCCCGCAGCTGGCCGTCGGCACGAACGCTCGAATCCTGCCGCTTCGCCGTCGCCGCCCCACCAGCCCCGCCTGAGCCCGCTCGACGACACACGGGATCGGCACACGGGATCGGCACACGGGATCGGCACGCCCCGACGCACGACGGTGACCGCACAGACGGAAATTGTCGGTCGGTACGCCTACTCTTCCGGTGTCCGTCCGATCGCAGGAGGAAACCATGGTGGAAATAACAAGCTATGCCCCGGGAACACCCAGTTGGGTCGACCTCGGCAGCCCGGATCTTGACGCATCCACCGAGTTCTACGGCGCGCTGTTCGGCTGGGAGGCGCACAAGGCACCACAACCGGAAGCCGGCGGTTACACCATGTTCCAGTTCAACGGCAAGTGGGTTGCCGGGGTCGGGCCACTTTTCAACACCGATCAGCCTCCGGCATGGTCGACCTACATCTCGGTTGCGGACGCCGACGCGACCGTGGCCGCCGCGACAGCGGCCGGCGCGACCGTGCTCATGGCTCCGATGGACGTACTGGACGTCGGCAGGATGGCCGTCCTGCTCGACCCGGTGGGAGCGGCGATCTCGGTATGGCAGCCCAGGGCCCACGCCGGAGCGCAGCTTGTCAACGAGCCCGGGGCCTTCTGCTGGAACGAACTCGCCACCCGCTCGATCGAACCGGCCAAGAACTTCTACAGCAACGTCTTCGGATGGGGTGCCGAAACCAATTCGATCAACGACGTCGAATACACCGAGTGGAAGCTGGACGGCAAGTCCATCGGCGGCATGATCAAAATGAACGAGCAGTGGCCCGCCGGGGTCCCGTCCCACTGGATGGTCTACTTCGCGGTGACCGACACGGATGCGGCCGCGGCCAAGGCCGAGGATCTCGGTGGAAAGATCTCGGTACCGCCGACGACAATCCAGGTGGGCCGATTCGCCGTGCTCAACGACCCTCAGGGCGCAGCATTCTCGGTGATCGCAATGAGCGAACCGTCGACCTGACCGAATGTACCTGACTACACGCGCCCAGTTGGACACGTGAAGTCGAGAACGGATCCTGATGGGTGATCCTCCCGGAACATCCCGGGGAGATCACCCACCGGGAGGGTCACCCGACAGAAGGATGATCACCTGCCAGTCGGGCCCGTACCTCCCCTGCGGCACTGTCCACTGCGCCGTCATCGCGGCCATCGGTGCCATCAGTGCTATCAGTGCCATCAGTGCTGGCAGCATCATCGGTGACGCTGTCACCGACGACATCACCGAGGATCCAGGCGGGTACCCCGCGGACGGCGAGAAGGTCGAGGGCGGCCGATGCGTCACGCTCGGCAAGCACCGCGACCATCCCCACTCCGAGGTTGAACGTCCGTTCCATTTCGACTCTGGGGATACCACCACGCCCGGCTATCAGTCCGAACAGTGGCGGTGGGGTCCAGGTGGAGCGGTCCAGGCGAGCAGTCATGCCGGTGGGAATCACTCGGGCCAGGTTGGCCGCGAGCCCACCGCCGGTAACGTGCGCGAAGGCGTGGACGTCCACAGCGGCGGCGAGCGCCAGGCAGTCGCGGGCGTAGATCCGTGTCGGGACAAGCAGCGCCTCGCCAAGAGTCATCCCCAGACCGTCCTCGTGGCGGGCCAGCGCGGCACACCCCGCCGGCGACACACCACCTGGTCCGTCGGGGTCGACCGGGCCGAACAGCGCATGACGTACCAGGGAGTAGCCGTTGGAGTGCAGGCCGGACGAGGCCATCGCAACCACCACATCACCGCCCCGCACCCGTTGCGGGCCCAGGAGCGCATCCGCCTCCACAACACCGACACCGGTCGCGGCAAGATCGTAGTCGTCCGCGCCCATCAGACCGGGATGCTCGGCGGTCTCACCGCCGACAAGTGCGGCACCAGCCTGCTCACAACCGTCCGCGATTCCGGCGACTATCGCAGCGACACGCTCCGGGATGACCGCGCCACAGGCGATGTAGTCAAGCAGGAACAGCGGCTCCGCACCGCAGACCACCAGGTCGTCCACGACCATCGCGACCAGATCGACGCCGACCGTGTCATGCCGGCCGACAGCCCGCGCAAGAGCAATCTTCGTACCGACGCCGTCGGTCGACGAGGCCAGCAGCGGGCGCCGGTAACGGGTGACGTCGAGGGCGAACAGCCCGGCAAAACCCCCGAGCGTTCCGACCACCTCGGGGCGGGTGGCCCGAGCGACATGCCCACGCATGAGCGCGACCGCCCGCTCCCCGGCATCGATGTCGACGCCCGCGTCCAGGTAGGAGGTCGAACCGTTCGGGCCGGTCGACGAAACGCTCATCGTTGCCGCACCGCCGGGATGACGCTGCCGACCGGCACCGACGAGGAGTCCGCTCCCCCCGGGTCGGACCCGACTTCGGCCCGCGTCGACAGGTCCGAACCGTCACAGTCACCAGAAAGATCGGTACGGTCACCGGAAAGGAAATCGTCCGCGGACGGGGCGGCGCCGTTCAGACCCATCGTGATCTCGTCCGCAAAAGTTTCCTCGGGCAGGACACCCGCGGGAACGACAGCCTGAGCACCAGCGGCCGGTTCGCCGTCCTGAGGATCTTCCAGCAGGTACTTGCCGAGATGATCCACGTGCGGCAACGGAACCGGGTAGACACCGTCGAAACAGGCCCGGCAGAGCTTCCCGGCCGGTTGACGGGAAGCCTCGACCAGTCCGTCCAGTGACACGTAAGCCAGGGAATCAGCCCCCAGCGACTCGCGGATCTCCTCAATGGAGGCACTGTTCGCAATCAGTTCGGCGCGGGTGGCGAAGTCGATGCCGTAGAAGCACGGCCAACGCACCGGCGGCGAGGAGATCCGTACGTGCACCTCGGTAGCGCCGGCCTCACGCAGCATCCGCACCAGTGCCCGTTGGGTGTTGCCGCGCACGATCGAATCGTCCACGACCACAAGCCGGCGACCGTCGATGACGTCACGCAGCGGGTTCAACTTCAGGCGGATGCCGCGCTGGCGGATGGTCTGTGACGGCTGGATGAACGTCCGTCCCACGTAGGAGTTCTTCACCAGCCCCTCGCCATAGGGAATGTGGCTGGCCTCGGCGAATCCGACCGCAGCCGGAACGCCGGACTGCGGCACCCCGATCACGAGATCGGCGTCCGCCGGCGCTTCCCGGGCGAGGGTCCGGCCGACCTCGACGCGGGTCGCGTGCACGGAACGGCCGGCGATCGTGGTGTCCGGACGGGCCAGGTAGACGTACTCGAACAGGCATCCATGCGGTGTCGCCGGCGCATACCGACGTGACCTGGGGCCACCCGCGTCGATGATGACCAGTTCACCGGGTTCGACCTCGCGGACGAAACCGGCGCCGACGATGTCGAGAGCAGCGGTCTCGCTCGCCACGACCCAGCCCGAATCCGGTCCGTCCCCGCCGAGCCGGCCCAGGACCAGCGGATGCACGCCATGCGTGTCACGGGCGGCGTAGAGGATCGAGGTGTCACAGAACACCAGCGAGAACGCGCCGTCCAGCCGAGGCAGCACGTCCATGGCCGCTTCTTCCAGCGTCGGGCCGGAATGCGCGGCCAGCATGGCCGTGATCAGATCCGAGTCGGTTGTCGCCCGGATCCGGCCCTGCCCGGTGTCGACGAGGTCGGCGGCCAGCTTGACGGTGTTCGTGAGGTTCCCGTTGTGGCCGAGCGCCACCGCGCCCCCACCCCGCGACGACCGGTAGGACGGCTGGGCGTTTTCCCAGGTCGACGACCCTGTCGTCGAGTAACGGGTATGCCCGACGGCAACGTGACCGGACAGGCTTGCCAACGTCACCTCGTCGAAGACCTGGGCGACAAGCCCCAGCTCCTTGAAGACGAGGACGGTCCGGCCGTCGGCAACCGCGATACCCGCGGCCTCCTGGCCTCGGTGCTGCAACGCATACAGTCCGTAGTAGGTAAGGTTCGCGACATCCTCGTCCGGCGCCCACACGCCGAACACCCCGCAGGCGTCCCTCGGACCCGGATCATCCTCGTACTCGGACGTCCAGTCCTCGGCGCTCGGGCACCGAACGTCCGTACGCCGCGCGATGACACGGGGGACGTCCGCAGTTTCGGGGGTTGCCGCCGGACGGACAGGGGGGGACATCGAACAGTCGCCGACGTCGGGCAACACAGCTCCTTGGGACGTCGTTTGTACTGGTCCGGCGTCCACGCTAGCAGCGCGAGCCCTCCCGACACCCGTCGATCTCCAACTCATCCGGGACGTCACGGCCATGTCCGATTCGGGTAGTGCCTCGAGCACATGCAGCACACGTACAACATCTTCGAACACGAAGGTCGCCAGCGCCGCCGCGAACCACGGACAGATACCCAAAGATCGGATAAAACGTTCCGAAACCGAACGAAGCGGCCTAGAACGACGGCTTAGAACAGCGGTAGGTAGGGACGCAGATCGGCGCGGGCGCCGCTGGCCCGCACTCGACCGTCCGTCACCGCATCCGCCCAGCCCACCCGGCCAACCGTGACCTCGACAAATGTCACCGGGTCGATTTCGACCACGTTCGGCGGGGTACCACGGGTGTGGCGCGGACCCTCGACGACCTGTACCGCGGTGAACGGCGGTATCCGCACCTCGACCGAACGCCCCGGGGCACGTGCGACGAGCAGACCGGTGAACGTCCTGACGGCCAGTCGCAACGCGTCCCGGACGGGCTCGCCCCCCAGGTCGATGCCGTGGACGACGCCCTCCGCCACCTGAGCGCCCAGGAACTCCCCGAGCCGCATCACACCGGCCGGAGTCACTACCTGGCGCCGCGGGTCGGCGCCGTCGAGTCCAGATGCCGCAGCCACAACACAACCACGTAGCCGCGTCCGGGCCGTCTCCGCGGTCATCTCCGCGGTCATCTCGGCCCCCACGCCCGCACCCACACCCACACCGAGGACCCCGGACAGGTAGTCGGCCAACGTGACGGCGACGGCAGGCGGGGACGGGGGAGGGTCCGGGTGAGCGATCGCATCGGACAACGCCGACACGGATCTGACGATCTGGCCGACCAGGTCCGCGACGGTCCGGCCGGGCAGCCTGCTCGGCTGCGCGAACGCCTCGTCGGTGAGCGCGTCCACCCCGTCCGCGACCCGTTCCCACTGGCCGACCACCGCCGACACCAGCTTCGGATCATCATGACGAGCTGTCGACACCACCGGAATTTATCCGCTTCGGACGGCACGGCATCTGCTCTCCCTTCGAACGGCGCTCGAAGAGGAGGATGGGACGATGGACACGCAGCCGTACGGGAACGTGATTGTGGCCGCCGGGACCGGCGACACGCCGGCTGACCCCGAAGGCCTCCAGCGACGCAATGACGATCATGAGCGCGCCACCTTCGACCAGCTGGACGATCCGTTCGGGACGGCCGCAATCCGACGCCGGGTCCTCGACGCATGGGCCGCATCCCCGGCACGTTTCCGCGAGGACGCGAACGCCGAGGAGGACGCGGCCCGCGGCGCCTACCGTGACCGGCTCGTAGTCGAACTGCTCCAGAACGCGGTGGACGCGGCCCGTGTCGCAGCCGTCCCCTGCCGGGTCCTGATGACCCTGACCAGCGGCTACGACCCTGCTGGTAACTGGCGCGAAGGCATTCTGGAGATCGCCAACACCGGGGCACGGCTGTCCGCGGCCGGAGTCGAGTCGCTGTCCACCCTGCGCGCCTCGGCCAAGCGTGACACCGCTGCTCTCGGTCGCTTCGGGGTCGGTTTCGCCGCGGTCCTGGCTGTCAGCGACACCCCGTCGATCGTGTCACGGGGCAACCCGGACATCCCCGATACTTCGGTTGTTTCAGGCATCCCGGGCGGTCGGGACGCTGGTCACGGAGTCCGCTGGTCGCAGCGGGAAACCATCGACGCGATCAGAGCGCTCGACGTGCCGGCCGTCGACGCCGAACTGGCCCGCCGAGACGACGCCGTCCCCGTGCTGCGCCTGCCGTACTCGTTGGTGGACGCGGCGCCGCCACCTGACGGTTACGACACCGTGGTCCGGCTACCGCTGCGCGACGCGGACGCCGCATCCCTGGCCCGCAACCTCCTCGAGGGTCTCGACCCGACTCTGCCACTCGTCATGCCCGGCCTTGCTGAGATCACCGTTGTGGTCGACGACTCGCGGAACACACTGACCTGTGCATGGACGAGCCCCGGGCCCGATATCGAGATCGCCCTCCTGGACGGCAGACGCTGGCTGGGCCGGGTGCGGCGCGGAGTGATCCCACCGGAGCTGCTTGCCGACCGGCCGGTGGAGGAGCGTGCCCGCACCGGGTACGAGGCACGGGCCATGGTCTGCGAGGGTGGCTGGCCGGACGGCGTCCCCACGCTCGTCCGCGCACCGCAGCCGACCGACGAGGCGCTGTCGTTGCCGGTGCTGGTCAGCGTGGGCCTGCCACTCGAGCCATCCCGCCGACACACCGTCGCGGGTCCGTTGCGCGACTGGCTGGTGGACCGGCTCGCCGACGTGGTTGTCGACCTTGCTGTCGACCTCGGCACGGGCGGGCTGCCTGCGTCGGATGTCCCGCCGGCTCGCCGCGGTGACGCCATGCAGGTCACTGACGGCATTGCGGGGACCGAAGCACCGCAGACGGCCGATCCCGCGCGTCCGGAGACGGCCGTTCCCGATCTGTTCGACCTGATCGCTTCAGGACGGAAACCGGCGGGAATGCAGCGTCCACCTGTGCTTTCCCCACTGGCGGCGCTCGAGCTCGTCCCAACCGGGCTACCGTCCGGCGATGTCGACGCGAGGCTCCGGGACGCTTTGCGCAGGCTTCTTCCGGATGCGCCGATGCTGCCCGGAGGGCACCGAGGGTCCGACTGCGTCGTCTGCGACCTCGGCCCGGCCACCGATCCGGTCACCGTGCTGCTCGCGGCTCCGGCCAACAGCGCCGAACCCGGCGGAGGTGTTCCCGACAACGGCGGGACGGTGCTTGCGGACGGTGACGCCCTGCCCGTTGACGATGACCTTGATGGCCGCGCCGACGAGCAGGGTGGAGCCGTAGACGGTCTGCTGCCCACCGCCTACGCCGCCCGGCGCTGGCGTCCGGCGCTGGACACACTCGGAGTCCGGCGCCTCGACACCGCCGGGGTTGTCGAGATCCTCTCCGAGCTGCGCCGGCCACCGGTCTGGTGGGCACAGGTGTACGCGGCGCTCGCGGGCGCTCCCGACCGGGACGCACTCGGTGCGCTGCCCGTCCCGCTGGCCGCGTCCCCCATGGACTCGGACGCTCACACGAACATAGCCACGCCCACGTCCACGTCCACGTCCACGCCCACGTCCACGTCCACGTCCACGGATACGGACGGCCGGGGCGGGAACCTCGGGGTCCGGGTGGTCACCGGCCCACGCGGGGTGCTACTCCCCACCCCCGATCTGGACGTGGTCGCGCTGGTGACCTCCGGCCTGCCATTGCGGGTCGTGCACCCGGACGCGTGTACGGGTGCGGCCCGCGATACTTTGCGCACCCTCGGCGCGGTCGAAGGAACCCCCGCGGGCGTGCTGCGCGACGGGTCGGTTTCCGATGCCATCAGCGACATCGATCCGGACGTCGGCCCCGACGCCGTGCGCATGCTGGCCACGGCCGTCCTCGCGTTGGTGCGGGACGCCGACTTCGGTGGCGCGAACGCTGTCGGTGAGCTGCCGTGGCTCGCCGACCTGCTGCTTCCCGACACCGACGGTGATTTCAGCCCCGCCGGTGAGCTTCTGATCGCCGACGGCCCGCTTGATCAGGTGCTTGCGGCGGACGCACCGTTTCGGGTTCTCGCGGACGACGTCGCGCAGGCATGGCCGACGCGGGTGCTGGAAGCGGTCGGGGTGCTGCGAACCTTTGCCGTGCTGCGCGCCGCCGACGTCCGGCTCGACCCGGACGAACCCGTACTACTCGACCTGGACGACAGCGACACCTGGGTGGAGGAGCTGACCGCACGCCTCTCGGCCGAACCCAGTGGCGCTCCCGTCGGCGCCGGGCCTGGCGTGCCGCCTGTCGTGGAGACCTTCACCGCCGTCCGCGACCTGGAACTCGTCGATCCGCCACGGTGGCCCGAGGCGCTCGCGGAACTGGCCCGACCGCCGTTGCGGAACATCATCCTGCACTCCGGCCAGGTCAGGCAGGCCGGCCGGTCAGCCGGCTCCGACGACGATGTGGACACGTCATACACACGCTGGTGGCTGTCGCGGCACGCGCTGCTACCAGTCGCGGAATCGGCGACGCTCCTACCGCCGCCGGAGCTGGCCCTGCCCGGCGCGGACCCGCTGCTCGACGGGCTGTTCGCGCCGGCGGCCCCGCTGTCCGGGGTGGACGTCGACCTGCTGCGCCGGCTCGGTTGCAGGCTCACGCTCTCCGACGTCCTGGGCGACCCGGACGCGGTGCTCGACCTGCTCGACCGGCTCGGCGACACCGACCGTGAGGTGCCATGGCCGGCTGCGCGTGTCCTCTACATGGCCGCGGTGGATGCCGTCGCCGCGCTCCCTCGCGACCCCGGTGACCCCGGTGACCGGGCGACCAGCATCGACCCGCCGCTGACCGTGCGCACGCCGGACGGGGTGGTGCGGACGGCGGACGCCGTGATCCTGGATGCGCCGGACCTGTCGCCGCTGCTCGGTAAGGGCCGAAGCGCGCTGCGCATGCCGCTGGACCGGGCCGCCGAGGCCTCCCTCGTGCTAGGGGTGCCGTTCGCGTCGTCCCTGGGCGACTGCGATGTCATTCCAGCGGCGGCGGAAGATGGTGATATGCCCGAGGAACGCACCGCGCCGGACGGTACGCCGTACCTGTCCCATGCACGCCTGCTCGTGGCGGATGTCGACGGCGAGCCCACGCCCGTCCCGTGGCGGGTGGTCGGTGGCATCGGCGGGGAGATCCACGTCGACGCGGGCGCCGGGACGAACGCGCTGGCCCGGGCCCTGGCCTGGCACGCCGGCACCTGGGACCGCAGGCACGCCATCGCCGAGGCCCTACGCGACCCTGCCGGTGAAGATCAGCGTCAGGCCGAATCCGACCTCGACGACTCCTGAACCGACAGACAGAAACCGACAGGCGGGAACCGACAGGCGGGAACCGACAGGCGGGAACCGACAGGCGGGAACCGATGGGAGAGGAGCGGTCATCAGTGGGCACGACACCGCCGGCCGCACGCCGGGAGCTAGATCCGCTGCCCTATGACGGCGTCATGTCGGTAACCATCGGCACGATCCTGTGGCTGGTCGCCCTGGTCGTCATGCTGCCCTTCTGGGGTGATCTCCGCGATGACGGCCACCTGTGGTGGATCGCGACCGCGGCCGTCGGCGGGGTGCTGGGTCTGATCGGTATCTGGACGACCGCCCGCCGCCGCAACCGGCTGCGGCGGCGGGCGTCCCCCTTACGACAACCGGAGGTTCCGGGTCGGGCAGGGTCATGACCTCGGACAGTTCGACACGTCGGCGGGTCGGCTGAACAAACCGAACCGGTCCACTGAGGTGCGGGCGGTGAAGGTTCCGTTACGGAGATCCAGCTTGCGGATGACGACCGGCCTGTTCTTCGCGTCACCGTACCGGTCGAAATCGAGGTAACCGCTGGCCCCGGGGACGGCGCCGGGTCCGCAAACGCTTCCCAGGGCATCCTTGAGTTCCGCTCTCAGCGTCTGGGCTCCCTGGTCGGCGGACAGGCCTACCGATAACGGGTTGATGAGGGCGTCGTTGAATTTGTAGATGAGAAGCAGTGAGGCGTCGAACGCCAGCATGACATGGCCGGAGATCAGTGAATGCCGAATTCGGTCAAGCTGTTGTTTCCACATATCCGGGATCGGCGTCTTCGCATACTCCGCTGGATATACCGCCGGAATCTCGTCGGGTCGGAAGGGGCCGAAATCGGCGAAGTAGAACGGATGATCACCGGTGCCGCTCGAGTCGATCTCCTCGGTTTCGGTCTCAAGCTCCACCGCATCGTCCCCGGCGATGATCGGCATTGCGGGATTCCCCCTTCCGCAACTCGATCCGTCGAGTGCTCGAAGCAGAATGTTGACACTGGTGGTTCGACCCGTGTAGAAAAGAAGGTTTGGGAGTTCTCGCGGATCTTTGCACTGGTCGTCCAGGGCCTGCACCAGGAGTTCCCTTTCGGTGGTGCCGCTGGAGTCCGTCGGTCTCGTAGTAGCGTCTCCGGACCCGGGAAAAGGGACGATGACCGGTGGCTTCACAACATCCGGCAGACCCTGCAGCGATTCCTTTATATCCTGGGCCAGGTTGTCACTATATTTGTCCTGCCGATCTTTCGCGGGTGCGGATTTCACGATCAACGGACGCAGCGGTACATCGCCGGAAACCTCCGGGATTCTTTTGTTTTTCAGGGCGTCGACAATCGCCTGCGCCTCCGCCCGGTTCGTCGGTCCGATCCGGAAATACCAGGGGTAGGTGCGCCCCCCCGACCCGTCCGGCGCGGTCAAGGCGTCGTCGGAGGCGGTCGAGGAGACGATCGGGATCCGGGTATTCTGGTTCAGGAAGTCCACCGCGCGCTCCGCCGGAGCCACGCTCTGGAAGAAACCGAGCACCCCCACCAGTCGATGATCCTGCTGAGCCGCGAGATCGACGTGCCGGGCGACCGTGTATGCCTCGTTCGACTGCCAACCGACGTTCGCGACCAACAGCCGGATACCCGTCCGTACTTTGACCTCTGTCTTACCGTTCGTCGCCGCGGCGTTCCACGCCTCCTGCGCGAGCGTCGCGCCGCGCAGTTCGTTCACCCCGCCCTGTCCCAGGGTCTGCGGCGCAATATCCAGACCGGTGGAACCGATACCGGTCAGCGGCGTGGCGACAATGACCGTGAACACGGGAAGCCCCGACGCGACGACCGCCGCATTCTGTGTGGCGATGTCATCGAAGAGGCTGTTCAGGCCTGCGTCGGCGGTGCCGAACCGGTACCCGCCATCGCTGAATCCGATGCACTGGGTCCCGACCTGCCCGACCCAGGTCTCGGCCGGCAGCAACTTCGTGACCGGCTTTACCCGCACGCATCCCGGCGCGGAGACCGGACTCCTGACCAGCCATCCCAGAGCGATACAACCAACAATCGAGATCGCTATTATGATCGTGGCCCACGATCGATGATCATCGACAAAGGACGCCAGAAGGCTCCGGCCGTTCCCACCACCGCCCGGCGCGTCCGTCCCCGCCGGCAGGCTGTCCACGTCCGCTGCCATTCCTCTGCGCTCCCTACTCCGCCGCCCGCGTTCCCGGCCAGGGCACCCGCACCCCTACGGCCCGCGCATCCTCGGGGATTATCACGTGTCGCCCAGGCGGCCGATGCGCCGGTGACGTTTTCCCGACCACCGGGCAGGCGAAAACGGCGGAATACTCCCACTCGTTCGCAACCCCGAGTCGGCAGTATCACTACAGACCAACTGGTGACTGCGGACCGACAAACGTCACGGCCGCTCAGGTCGCGGGCTTTCCCCCGGAAACGAGGTACTCACGCCCACGTACTGCCCGAGCATTGCCGGAGAGAGGCCCGCCTTGTGCAGCACCCCGACGCCGATGACACCGGCAAGGGTACTCAGCACGGGAGCCGCCGGGCCGATCGTCGTGGAGAACGCCGTCAGGACAACCACTCCCGCCACGGCCACCATCGCCATCGCGATGATCGCCAACCATCGTAGCCGCGATCGCGCCGTCACCAATGCGATCTCGGCCTCCGGTAATTCGTACCATCGTCCGTCGACAAGCAGCTCCAAGGCCAGGTTCAACTGGGCTGCCAGGTCCGTGAAGGTGGAATCCAACGGTCTGACCGTCCAGCGCTGAAGTTCCCGCAGGCCGTCGGCCTTCGCCCGGCTCAACCGGAAAACCTCCGCGCGTATGACCGGGGCAAGTCTGCGTGATGCGAGAGGGATGCGCTCCACGACCACTGCCGCACGCTCCAGGTCCACCGCGATCTCCCAGCGGAAGTCCGTGTCGTTCCGGAACCGTTCGACTGGTAGGCGTCCCCGCTCGGCGTCGTTGGCGGGCCGTGGGTCCGGCATCTTCAGCTTCTCGAGGATCTCGAAGATCTGGATCGCCACGCGGGATTCGTACATGCCACGCGCCGGCCAGCGCCCGGTCATCGAAAGCAGCAGATAGGCAACGACGATCCCAGCCTGGACGACCGCGAGCATCCGGGGGCGCGCCGCGAACGGCAATGCCGGGTCCGCACTCAACAACGCCACGCCCACGAGCAAGGCGACGCTGACCAGCCCGAGAACAATATCGCGTTGGCTACCCGGACGGAACCGGCGGCTGTCGAGATCAACCATGTCTCTGGCAAGTTCGGATGCCTTGTCGGCATCCAGCGTCGTATACCTTTCGATCCGCGCCTGGTACCGCCCCGCCCCGTCCAACGGCATCCGCCGCCCCTTCCAACGACCCCTGGGCACTGCCGGGTGTGTCGACCTTGCCACAGAATGCCGTCGGAACGTCCGGGAGAATGCCTGGGGAACGGCCGAGCCGGGCCGGTGGGTTGGGCGCGCGCGTCGGCACCTCGCCACACCGTTGGTCGCCGACCGGCTTCGAACCGGCGTCACGTCGCACCGTCGCGCCCTGCGACACCCACACCGCGGTCAAGGACCCGGTGCTGGCCTGGGCGGACGACCGCTGGCATCTGTGGGCGTCCTGCCACTTCCTGGACGACCGGTTCCACCCGGTTGGCGACGCCCCCGCCGCGATGTCCCCCTTCCCGCCGGGTGGCCTGCGCTACCTGAGCGTCGTCGAACTCGCCGACAGTGGATGGCGGCTGTTCTACGAGGCGACCCGTCCCGACGGCGCGCACGAGCTGCGCACCGAACTCCACCATCCGACAGACTGACCAGGACGGCCTGCGCACAAAACGGGGAAAGCAAGGCGAAAAAGGCGTCAGTCGAGCAGGTCGGGCTGCTCCTCGACGATGATCTGATAGAGCGCCTCGAAGGACCAGCGGGCGCCCAGCTCGCTGGAGACCTGGCCGGCGGTGAGACGGGCCGTCTCGTCGTCGAGAACCCGTAGCTTCCCGGCGGCGGAGGCGATGAGCTGGGCCTTGGCCGCGCGTTCCGCGGCGATGAACCAGTAGGCGGCCGACTCCACCGAAGTACCGACCGACAGCAACCCGTGGTTGGCGAGGATCGCGAGCTTGCGCTCACCGAGTGCTTCGGCGATGCGGCGCCCCTCGTCCGTGCCGAGTACCACGCCGTTGTAGTCCTCGAAGATCACGTGATCCTCGAAGAAGGCGCACGCGTCCTGGCTGATCGGGTACAGCGGCTCGCCGATCGCCGACAGCGCCTTGCCGTACAGGGCGTGCGTGTGCGCGGCGGCGACGACGTCCGGACGGGCCGCGTGAATCTGGGAGTGGATGGCGAACGCGGCCGTGTTCAGCGGCCCGGTCCCCTCGACGATCTCTCCGGCATCGTTGACGAGCAGCAGGTTGGATACGGTGATCCGCCGGAAGTCGATGCCGAAGCGGTTCACCCAGAAGTGTCCGGGCAGCTCCGGGTCACGCGCGGTGATGTGACCGGGAAGCCCCTCACCCAGACCCAGCTGGCCGAAGATGCGGTACGCGCCGGCCAGGTGCTGCTTGCGGTACAGCCGCTCCTCGGCAGTCGTCCGCAACGGTTCGGGCCGCGGCCAGGCCCCGCCCACCGACGGCGCGACGATGTTCTTCGACGAGTCCCACGAATCCGGCTGTGGGCCGCCCTCCCCGGCGGTGACGCTCTTCTCCGTACTGATGTTGCCGGTACTGATGTTGGCGGTACTGATACTCATCGTTCGGTCCTTTCCCCCTGAGGAGGCGATAACCAGCGGACCAGCAGGAACTAACGGACCAGCAGGGCTCGGCCGGCCGCTGCATGGACGGCGTCGTCCTGCGGGGTGTGCACACGCGCGCACAGCACATTCCGATAATGGCGCTCCAACGGGTTCGTGCGGGTCAGTCCGGGGTTCCCGATCAGCGCGACCGCCGCACCAACCGCGTTGATCGCGGCGTTCGTGACCGTCGACTTCACCGCGTTGCCACGGGCGGCCGCGGCCACATCTCCGGTATCGACGTCACGGGCAGTTGTCTCGACCAGCATCCGAGCTGTCGTCAGCGTCACGTCGATCTCCCCTACCGCGGTCTGGAAACGCGGCAGGCTCGCCAACGGCTTGCCGAGGTTGGACGGCACCCGCTCGTGCAGAAAACCGATCAGCCAGTCGCGGGCGGCCTCGGCGACCCCCAGATAGATCGCTGAGATGGCGAGACCACCCCACGCGGCGATCATCGATCCCGCCGCGGCCAGATCCTGCAGCCCTGACACGGGAGTGAGCCCGACCGCCGCGTCGGCGTCCAGGTAGACCCGGTCGAAGACCACGTCATGGCTTTCGGTCGCCCGCATCCCGAGGTGGTCCCAGGTGCGGACGATCTCGATACCCGGGGCGTCCGCCGGCACCAGGAAGGTGCCGACCCGCGGCTCGGCGGACACCGGCCCGTCCGGGGCGGCGGGGTTCCCGCTCCTGTCGGCACCCGGGTCCGACGCCGGGTCGGTCGCCCCCCACACCAGCATCCAGCGCAGCACCGGCGCACCGGTCGAGTAGATCTTGTGACCGGTGAGTTCCCAGCCGTCCCCCGTCCAGCGGGCCGTCGTCGCCGGCAGCCCGCCACGTGCGGGGGTACCGAGATCCGGCTCCACCCGCAGGTGGTTCACCATCGCACCCTCGTCGACGGTGGAACGCGCGATCCGCGCGTATGCCGGCTCGGGCCATCCCGCGCCGCGGCTCGGACGCGCGTGGGCCAGATAGGTCATCGCGAGAACGAGCGCGGTCGCCGGGTCGCCCCGGGCGATCGCGGCGAGCACGTCGACCACGGTCGAAAGATCCGCGTCCCCGCCGCCGTAGGCGACCGGAACGGTGAGCCCGACCAGCCCCGCCTCATGCAGCCGCACAAGGTTCGCGGCCGGAAAGGTCCCTGTCCGGTCGTGTTCGGCCGCGGTCGTGGCGAACTCCGCGGCCAGATCGGCCAGCAGCTCCTGGCGGGGCGGCCCAACAGATGCCGGCGCGCTCGACATGGGTGACCCTCCGGTGGAAGAACATGGTTCGCCGGGCGGGCATCACAGCAGTTACCGTTACACCCGTCCGGCAGACCAGGAATCCTGCAATTTGATTTGAACAACCATATTCAGAAACTGTAAACGATGGAGCGTCAGGTACCGAATTTCTCGATCTCGGTGTTGAACGCCGTACTGAAGTAGTCGGCCACATTCACCTTGGACTTCAGTAGTTCCGCCTTGACGAAAACGTCCGCGACATCCTGTGCGGAACTGATAGCCGCCGGCGAGGTGGGGATCAGCTTCGTGGGACGCTGCGCCTCACCGGTGTTGAAGGTGTCCAGCGCCTGCGCCACGGGCTGTTTCGTCTGGTCGGCAATGATTTTCGCCCAGTCGTCGGGATGCGCCCGCGCCCATGCGTATGCCTTCTGCTGACGCGAGAGGAAGTCGGCGATGGCCGCGTGCGTCGCCGGGTCCGCGATCGCCTTCGGGGTGGCCTCGTAGGCGAAGTTACCCGACAGGATCTTCTCACCGCTGCCCAGCGTTGTCGCGCCGCGCTGCTTGGTGGTGATGACGGCATTGCCATAAGTAGCGAGAGCGTCGACGCTGCCCGACAACAGTGCCGTCACACCGTCGGGGACGGTGAGTTTCACCGGCTGGATGTCGTTCCAGCCGAGGCCCGCCTGCTCCAGCAGCTTGTAGAGGAAGTAATGGGCCGTCGTGCTGGCGACGTACCCGACCTTCTTCCCCTTCAGGTCTGCGATGCTCTTGAGAGGGGAACCCTTGGGAATGACGACTTCCTGAAGCAGCGTCGTCGCCTGCTCCACCGCGATGACCTTGAAATTGCCGCCGCCCGCCGACTGGCTGGCGAAGATGGGCGGGATCTCGCTCGATTGCGCCACATCCAGGTTTCCGGCAGCCATCGCCTGAAGCTGGAGACTGCCACTGTCAAACGTCACATATTGGACTTTGTACGGCGTGTTCGCCAGGCCGGCGGATTCCAGGTAGAGCCGCTGCCGCTGATATCCGGTCTCCCCTATCCGTAGCGTGACACCACTGAGGTCCGGCGTTCCCGTTGCATTCGCGGCGGCGGTGGCGGGCTTACCCGAACTCCCTCCGCAGGCAGCCAGGACGGCTGTCATGGCGAACACCGCGGCCAGTGTGCAGGCCGCACGGAACCGGGAACCGAGCCGCCCGGACGGCATTCGTCCGGTATTTCCAATATTCATTTTCTTTAGCCCCCACTATTTAACGGTTGGGCGGATAGTTCGCCCGAAAAAAGGTCGACAGCCCAGGACCGGGTCGACGATTCCGCGTAGCCGCTCATTGCGAGCCGCTCACGGTAATGGTCCCGTAGCGGCCGTCGTGGTAGATCAACGGTGCCGCGTCATCCCCGGAGTACGCCTGCAGGACCCGGGCCACCAGGAGCCGGTGGTCGCCGGTGGCGATCCGGTGCTCAAGGCGTGCCCGGACCCAGGCCGCCGTCTCGGCCAGCAGCGGCTCACCGGTTGGCAGCCGCGTCCAGCGGGTGGGTGGTGCGAACCGGTCGATCCCCTTCGACGCGAAACGGCGGGCCGTGTCGTCCTGACCGTCGCAGAGCAGGTGCACGACGACCGTGTCCGCGACGAGCAGCGCCGGCCAGCTTGAGGAGCTCGATGCCACCGACAGTGAGATCAGGGGCGGGTCGAGCGAGAGCGAGGCAACAGACGTGGCGGTGAAGCCGATCGGCCCGGACGGGCCGTCCAGAGTCACGACCGTGACCCCGGCCGCGTGCCGGCGGAAGACCTGGCGGTAGCTGGCCGGGTCAACGCCCCGGCCGGTGCGGCCATGACCGGTCGTGTCATCGCCGGCCATTTCATGATCAATACCGGCGGAATCGACGTCACTCGCGCGAGATCCACTCACGAGTCGGACAACCCGGCCGTTCGCGGCACGGTGGTCGTCGGATCCGTGCTCGGTGCCGGCGCGCGGCTGGACGGAATGACTCATCGTGCGAACTCCGCCTCGGTGGCCGACCCCCCGGTCGTCAGGACCGCGGCGGATGCCCGGATCAGGCCACCGTTCGCCGCGGTCCAGCCCTCGACCTGGGCGTCGAGGTCCGGCAGCTGGGCTTCGAGGATCGAGAATGCCGGGGTGGGAACGGTTGCGCCCAGTTCCGCCAGAAGCGGGCGCAGATGCACCTCGGCGACGGCCTGGTGATTCGGCGCACCCGAAACGATCACTGGTACGGCGACCACGCCGGCCAGGCCGCCCGACGGCAGCAGATCGAGGAACGCCTTGAGCAGGCCGGTGTAACTGCCCTTGTAGACAGGCGTGGCCACGATGAGCACATCAGCGTCCCGCACGGATTCCAGCGCGGTGGCGACAAGATGGCTGGTGTCTGCGAACAGATCCCGGGCTAGCAGGGCGAGGTCGATGTCAAGGGGACCCGTGGTCTGGGCCGCATCGACCGCCAGGTCTGCGACGATGGCTTTCGAGATTCTCTCGGCGACGGCACGGGCGACCGTGCGCGTCCGGGAAGCTGGGCGAGGGTTTCCGGTCAGAACGACGATACGCGGGACGGACCGCGACATGACCAACCTCCTCTGGGCTCCGCGAGGCTCCCGGAGACACAAAAAATCATGATTGTGCCCCTTTGGCCGCGCAGGTGGGCGTGAAGTTGACGAGCATCGCCGACAGGGGCGGAGTCGGTCGGTCCGATCGGAATCGCTTCGTGGCGGTACCCGCCAGGGCAGGCCCATGATTCCGGGAATCAGGGCCTGCCCTGGTCGGGTCCGCCGGTCTGGCGGGGTCCGGGTCGGCTCAGCCGGACCAGGCGGTGGCGGTCCGCGCCGGTGACGATGTGGTCAGGTCGTCAACCACTGAGCGAGCGGACGAAGAACGGCGCGACATCCAGCTTGTGGTCGATCACACCGGCCTCGGTGTACACGTCCGCGGTTGCCTGCAGGGTTTTGATAATCGTGTCGTCGATCGGGGGAGATTCCACCGTCCGGCGGTTGGCCACCGCCGTGGCCACCGGTTCCGGCAGCTTCGTCAGCGAGGCGAACAACTTGGCGAAGTCCGCTCTGTTGGTGTTCGACCAGTCGAAAGCCTTGGTCTGACGGGCCAGGAAGTCGGCGATGGCCGCCCGCTTGGTCGCATCCCCGGCCGCCTGCGCTGACGCGACGGTGAACCCGAGCCCGGAACTGATCCCAACCCCGTCCCGGATGATGCGCGCGCCTTTCTGCTCCGCGAGCGCGATGTAGGGGTCCCAGGTCGCCCATGCGTCGATCTGCTTGGAGTCGAACGCGGCCGACGCGGCCGACGGGTCCAGGAACGAGATCGTGGCGTCGCCGGGGGTCAGCCCCGCCTCCTTGAGCGCGCCGAGCAGCAGGTAGTGCCCGACGCTGCCCTTCGTCGTCGGCGAGACGGTCTTGCCCTTGAGATCTGCGACAGTGTGGATCGGTGAGTCCTTGGGAACAAGCACCGCGACAGCCTTGGCGGAGGTGCGGGTCACGCCGACGATCTTCAGTGGCGCACCGGCGCCGATCGCGTTGAGAGTGGGCGCGTCACCCGCGGGGCCGATGTCGGCGGCATTCGCGCGCAGCGCCTGTAGCAGCGGGGCGGCAGCGGCGAAGTTCGACCATTCGATCTTGTATGGAGCGTCCTTGAGGGCGCCGGCCGCCTCAAGAATCGCCTTGGTCTGACCGACCTGGTCGGCGACGCGAAGAGTCACACCGGAAAGATCGATCTTGGCGCTTGTCGCGGCCGCCTTCGGGCTCGACGAGCCGGACCCCCCGCCGCAGGCTGCGATGACGAACACCGTCGCGAGTGCGGCAGCACCCACGAGCAGTCGAGGTCTAGAACGAGCGAACAGGCGTGGCATCAGGCAACTCCGAGGCACGGGTGTCTCCCGTCCGGATCCGGTACGGGCTATGACAGACGGAGAATCAGTGATCAGTGGAAGGACCGCATCCGCCGCTCCTGGCTACCGAGAGTTCCAGTTACAGAGGGTTAAGCGATCGAAAGGCAACCAGTGGGACGTCGATGGGATTCGGAGCGAGGCGCCCGAGGGCCATCATCGACAGCGGCTGCTCCAGGCCCGGGCGTAATCCACGCAGCGGCGCCGCGTCAGGATCGTCTCTGCAGGCATAAAACAGCACTCTGCGTATGAACACCTTGTTCAGTCAAGTAGTGGAAAAGTAATCCAGGTCACATTACATGTTCCATTGACGCAGGTAGTAGCAGTGTGATTCCGTTGATCTCGTGTTGAAGTCGGCGCATCTGGTTACCCGGGGTCACATCGACCTTCTTCGGGTGAAGTCCGCCGCATGTCCGGCCTACTGACCGACATGTGACGCGGAGCGCCGCACCAGTCCTTACGGCTCCTCCCAATCACGCAGCGTGATCTGGCCTCGTTCGGGTCGGCCCCGACAGAGCTCGGGTCCCAGCAGATCGCCCACGGCACATGCCGTCATCCGACCGGATGTCCACCGCTAGTGACGATTACCGCGGAGAAGCTGTGACAACCCAGATACTTTCTGTCGAGGAGAGCGCGACAGTACACGCGCCCGACCCGGTGGTGAGCGCCGAGCCGTACGCCTCGGCGGAGGCAATACCTGCCCGGCACACCCCGACGTTGGTGACGGTCATCCCCTCGACCTCCAGGCGACGCGGCGTACCCCGATGGATCCGCCGGCCCGTTGGTCCGCTGCTCCTGCTGCTCCTGTGGCAGATCGCGAGCTGGAGCGGGAGCACGTCCACCGAGCTACTCGCGTCGCCGTGGACCGTTGTCACAACCTTCGGTGACCTCGTCAGCAGTGGCGATCTACCCAAGGCGATCGCGGTGTCGTTGCGCCGCGCTGGCACCGGTCTGCTGCTCGGCGGGTCCATCGGTATATTCCTGGCGCTGGTCGCGGGGTTGTTCCGGCTTGGTGAGGATCTCATCGACGCATCGGTACAGATGATCCGGACAGTACCGTTCGTGGGCCTCATCCCACTGTTCATCATCTGGTTCGGTATCGGCGAAACCCCGAAGATCGGGCTGGTTGCCTTCGGTGTCGCCTTCCCGCTCTACCTCAACACCTATGCCGGTATCCGCAACGTCGATTCCAGTCTCGTCGAAGCCGCCCGTACGGTCGGGCTGAGCCGCCTGGGGTTGATCCGACACGTCATCCTGCCGGGCGCACTGCCGAACGTGCTGGTCGGATTCCGCTACGCACTCGGCATCGCTTGGCTGGCACTCATCTTCGCCGAACAGGTCAACGCAAACCGGGGTATCGGCCAGCTTCTGAACGACGCCCAGGAGTTCCAGCGGACCGACATCATCGTGGTCTGCCTGG
This sequence comes from Frankia sp. Cppng1_Ct_nod, assembly GCF_920656135.1. Taxonomy (NCBI): domain Bacteria; kingdom Bacillati; phylum Actinomycetota; class Actinomycetes; order Frankiales; family Frankiaceae; genus Frankia; species Frankia sp. Cppng1_Ct_nod. The sequence goes on from NZ_CAKKTK010000005.1 coordinate 81,726, forward strand.
TGGTCTACGCCTTCCTCGGACTCACCGTCGACGCCTTCGTCCGACTTCTCGAAAGGGTGCTGCTGTCGTGGCGACCAGCCTTCAGCGGAGCGTGACCACCCTCGACGGCCAGGACGGCACCCCGCTCGCCGTCGGGGTCCGCAATCTGCGGCGCGCCTTCGGCGACCACACCGTCATCGAAAATCTCGACCTTGACGTGCCGACCGGCCAGTTCGTCGCGCTGCTCGGCGCGAGTGGCTGCGGAAAGAGCACGCTGCTGCGCATCCTCGCCGATCTCGACACCGAGTTCAGCGGAGACGTCCGGGTCGCGTCCCGGCGGGCCGTGGCCTTCCAGGCACCGCGGTTGCTGCCCTGGAAGCGCGTCTGGCGCAATGTCGTCCTCGGCCTGCCCGGCCGGCCGGACAAGACCCACGCGGTCGCCGCGCTGGAAGAGGTGGGCCTGGCCCACCGGGCCAATGCCTGGCCCAAAACCCTGTCCGGTGGTGAGGCGCAGCGGGCGTCGCTCGCCCGGGCACTGGTGCGCGACCCGGAACTGATGTTGCTGGATGAGCCGTTCGGCGCGCTCGACGCCCTCACCCGGATCAAGGCGCAGAGCCTGGTCGAGCAGTTGTGGCAGCGGCACAACCCGGCGATCCTGCTGGTCACACACGACGTCGAGGAATCACTGCTGCTGGCCGACCGCGTATTGATCATGAAGGACGGGGTGATCGCCCACAGTGTGGACGTCACCCTGCCCAGACCCCGAAACGTCAGCGACCCGCAGTTCGTCGCGCTGCGCGCCGAACTCCTGACCTGGCTCGGGGTCGGGGACGGGGACGGAGTCGGGGACGACCCGCACCAGGCGACACCGGCGGCCGGCCGGATTCCACCCCAGGACGCGCAGGAGTCGTTGCCCAAACGGACGATCCATTCATGAGCTCTCACCAGGTACCCCAGTTCGACGATGTGGACCCCTTCCACCGCCGGTTGCACCAGATCACCCAGGCCAACCTGAACCCGGACACCGCGCAGACCGGCGGAATGCGCCGGTTCTCGGCAGTCAGCGGCAAGACCGTCGGCTCGTCCAAGCTGTGGATGGGCCAGGTGCACGTCGCCCCGGCGACCGCGTCGGGCAACCATCACCACGGCAGGTCCGAGACCGCGATCTACGTGGTGAGTGGCCACCCGCAGTTCGTCTTCCTGGACCAGGACGTCGACGCGGATGAGGGGCCGGGCGCCGGGCGTGAGGTCCGGGTGCGGACCTCACCCGGCGATTTCATCTTCGTGCCGCCGTGGATCCCGCACCGCGAGGAGAACCCCGACCCCGGCATCGAGGCCATCGTCGTGATCGCCCGGAGCACCCAGGAGGCGATCGTGGTCAACCTCGAAGGCCTGGAGTGGGCCGGGCCGGTCCTGACCGACGCCTCGGACGTCGACGCCTGTTCCTGACGCCCGCGCCGCCCCAGTGCCCGTGGGCACCGCTCCGCACGCACCGCTCCGCATCGTGCCGATTTCCCCCCGCAGCCAAGGAGTACCACCATGCCCGTCGAGTTCATCGGCCTGATCTCCACCCGAGAAGGCTCCGAGACGCATCAGCCGTCCGGCCCGGTCATCGACCGCGACTATGTGCGCCGGTCCGCGCGCGTTCACGAGGACGCCGGCTTCGACAAAGTGCTGATCGGCTATAGCGCCGGCTCACCTGACAACATCCAGGTCGCGGCCTACGCGGCCGCCCACACCGAGCGGCTGGGTTATCTGATCGCGCACCGGCCGGGCGTGGTCTTCCCGACGGTGGCGGCCCGCTACTTCGCCACCCTCGACCACTTCGCCGCGGGACGGATCGCCGTCCACATCATCACCGGCGGCAACGACGCCGAGCAGCGGCGTGACGGTGACTACCTGACGAAGGACGAACGCTACGACCGCACCGACGAGTACCTCGACATCGTCAGGAAGACCTGGACGTCGACCGAGCCGTTCAGCCATGAGGGTCGGTACTACAAGCTGGAGGACCACCTGGCCACCGTGCGCCCGGTACAGCAGCCGCACATCCCCCTCTACTTCGGCGGGTCGTCGCAGGCGGCCTACCGGGTCGGTGGCAAGCAGGCGAACGTGTTCGCGCTGTGGGGTGAGCCGCTGGCGCAGACGGCCGAGCAGATCTCCGCGGTGAACCATGCCGCGGTCGACGCCGGTCGCCCGAAGCCGGGGATCAGCGTGTCGTTCCGGCCGATCCTCGGCCCAACCGAAGATCTGGCCTGGGAACGTGCCCACCGCATCCTCAAGACCACGCAGGAGAAACTGGACGCCCCGAACAGCATCTTCCGGGAGTTCCGCAGCCGCCGGAACCCCGAGACCGGACCGCGAAACGTCGGGTCGCAGCGGCTGCTGGCCGCGGCTGCCGCCGGCGAGCTGCACGACCGGGCACTGTGGACGCCGCTTGCGGCCGCGACCGGCGCCGCCGGCAACTCGACCGCGCTGGTCGGCACCCCCGAAACAGTTGCCCAGGCACTGCTCGACTACGTCGACATCGGCGTGACAACGCTGCTGATCCGGGGCTATGACCCGTACGACGACGCCATCGACTACGGCCGCCACCTGATCCCCCTGGTCCATGAGGAGATCGCCCGGCGCGATCGGGGCGAGACCGCGAACCGCACCGCGGTCGAGCCCGTCCCCGCGGCACTGGCTGCCAATGGCGCGAGCGCGAACTGACCGGCCCGTCCGGATTCACCAGCCCGTCCGACCCCGTCCGACGTTGATGCCGGTAGTGGACGCGTTCTGGCCTCCTCGCCGCGAGCACGACTTCGACCAGCGCTGTCCGGGTCCCGCCGCACGGTAGAGGCAAGATCAACGGGCGTGAAGGCGCCACCACCGGAATTCTTGGTGTCGCCCGCGCCGCTCGTCGGATTCAGGACCTGGAGCACCCGACCAAAGGCGGTTTGATCATGGCCTTTCCCCTGCCGCCGGAGGCCCAAGGAGTCGAGAAGGAGCCATTCGCATGACAGCGCCGCAACCTCGTTCACCTCGACAACCTTCCCATCTCGAACAGGCCCGGCTCGCCGCGGCACCCGGTGGTCAAAGGCTGCTCGATCACGGTTCTTCTCGTACTGCCGGAAACCCCAAGGAACCGAGACGCCGTCCGGACGGTCTGTTCGCCACCCGGTCGGCACTCGCGAACCCCGCGATCGAGCAGTCAGGCCACGACGTGGTGCGGCTCGCGCGCGGCGGGTCGTGGCAGTTGTCATCCGGCCCCACCACGGTTGCCCCGCCGGAATACCCCGAGCGCGGCGTATGGGTCGACCGTCCCACGTGGAGCGCCTCGGTCGACGGACAGGCACTCGACCTGACCTACCTGGAGTTCAAGCTGCTGGACTTCCTCGTACACCACCCGGCACTGGTGCATTCCCGCTCGGCGCTCCTTCGCGCGGTGTGGGGCTACGACATCGGCGAGGACTCCCGGGCCGCCGGGCGGACGGTGGATGTTCACATCACGCGGCTGCGGCGCAAGCTCGGCCCCGAACACCGGGACCGCATCGAGACCATTCGCCGTGTCGGCTACCGCTACCGCCCGACATCGGTAGCCCGCTATCCGTGACCTACCTGATGCTCCGAGAAAACGCGGCGGTAAACCAGGCGGTCACGAACCCGGCGGTCACGCCACCGCCAACCGGCGCCACAGCGGATGAGGACGCCGTGGCGCCAGACACCCGGGACGGACAAGGCCACGCACAAGACGCTTGTGACTGTGGAATTTAGCCGAGCTAAGAAGGTACGTTGGCCCGATGGACAGCACGACCGAGGCCCAGCTCGCATCGGTCCTCCGCCTGTCCGTCATGCGCCTGTCCAGACGATTGCGCCAGGAGCGGTCGAACACGCTGACGCCCACACAGATCGCCGCCCTCGCCACACTGAAACGCCATGGGTCGATGACTCTTGGCGAACTCGCGGCGCACGAGCGGGTACAGCCGCCGTCCATGACCCGGGTCGTCGCACACCTCGCCGAAGCCGGACTGGTTGCCCGGACCGCGCATCCCACCGACGGGCGACAGGTCATCGCCGGGATCACCGAGGCGGGCCTCGATCTGCTGGAGGCCGACCGTCGCCGCCGCGACGAATGGCTCGCCGAACGCCTGGCGTCGCTCAGCCCGGACGAGATGGCGGCGCTGGAGCGAGCCGCCCCCATCCTCGACGTCCTTGCCGGCTCCTGAGATACCCGGTAACTACGATACGTAACTACTAAACATCCGATAGTTGCCAGGACGGGTCAAAGTTCCACCCAGCCACCGCGTTCACGGGATGCGTCCGCGGCAGTGAGCAGCCTCGTCGCGGTGAGAAGATCGTAGAAGGTGGCGCCGCGTACCAGGGCGGCATCGTTGAGCTCCGTGACCCGGACGACGTCATAGGTGGCCTCGACCAGACCGGGACGCGTGCCCGGGACATCCCGCATCAGCAGGTCCCGGGTGCCGTTGGCATCCTGGCGCAGAACTCGGCGGCCCTGCACGACGATCCGTCCCTCGGTTCCACAAATCGTGATCGTGGCGGTGTCGAGCCGGCCGTCCGGACGTTCGTTGACCAGAACCGTGGCGCCGCTGGACGACAGCAGCGCAAGTGTCACGGGTGCGTCGACGGTCAGCCTGGCGGCGGGCATGGCATCGGGATGGGCGCAGACGGCGAGTACCTCCCCGCACCAGCGGCCGACGAGATCGAAAATCTCAGCTCGACCGGACGCCCCAGCCGGGGCGGCGAGCATGGTCACCTGATCGAGACGACCGAGCGACGCGATCGATGCCTGTACATGCCAGGCTGCCGGCCAGGCGCGCCCGTTCATCGCGACAACATGTGCGAGGTCGGATTCCTCGGCGAGGTCCGCGACGACCCGTAGGCCGTCCGGGTCAGCGGTCATCGGGCGGGATAGCAGCACGTGCAGGCCCGATTCGACAGACCTGCGCGCGATCACGTCGGACCCCGGCGGCGCCATCTCGATGCACACGGCCTCGATCTCGTCCGACAGCATCGCGACCAGATCCGCATAGGCGCGGGGCGCTCCTGCTTCCGCGGCCCAGGCGAGCGATTCAAGTGGTTCGGGCGCGAGCAGGCCGACCACGTCCACACCGGCATCACGCAGGACCGGCGCGGTCGTACGGTCGCTGCCGTCAGTGACCAGAGCCATCGCGCCGGGCAGGTCGGGCTGGAGCAGCCGGGAGTCACGGCGGCGCTCCCGCCATACACGCGCGCCTGCCGGGTCTCGTGGGGCCACCAACTCGGGAACCGTTGTCACACACCGATAGTGCCCGCCACCGCGGCTGCCCGGAGCGTTATCCCGGACTGACTCGGTCTCAAACTCGCCGCTACCCTCGGCGATTGACGATCACCGAGGGCGTACGCGATCCTGCCCGGTATGGTTCGGCTGTTCGTGGCGCTCATACCACCGGTGGAGGTGGTCGAGCCGCTGCGTGGCGCCGTCGAGCGGCTGCGAGCCGAGCATCCACGGCCGGCGGCGGCCCTGCGTTGGACTCCACCGGAGAGCTGGCACATCACGCTTGCCTTCCTCGGCGAGGTTGCGGACACGGTAGGACCCGAGCTGATCCGGAGACTGGCGGAGGTCGCCCGCCGGCATCCACCGGTTGCGGTGACCATCGCCGGTGGGGGATGTTTCAGCACACGGGTCCTGTTCGCGGGCATCGGAGAGGCACCCCTGGCGCCGCTCGCCGCGACGGTGGCGCGGGAAGCCCGGCGGGCCGGGGCGGACCGCATCGACGACACCCGCCCCTGGCGTGGGCACCTCACCCTTGCGACCCGTGGGTTGTCCAGGGCGGGAGGCCGCCACGCCCCGTCGCCGTCCCCGGACGCGACAGAAACTCTGACCCCGATGGTGGACGCCCTCGCCACAATGTCCTGCAGGCCGTGGACAGCGACGGAGTTCACCCTGATGCGTAGCGGGTCGACTCCGCAACGCCAGTACGAACGGGTTGCCACTTGGACGCTTTCCGGTATCCCCGATTGAAGCCGGTCTGACGCGGCGCAGATCCGCGGGCAGATGACAGGGCTGTCACAGCCTCGTCGACGACGGCGATATCCCGACCGGCGAAGTCGGACAGACCAACACGGATAATCTTGCCCTGGGTGACCAGAACGTTCATGGCTGCCGGATCTGGTCCCACGGGGTGTTGCGGTCGACATGGTCCACCGAAGAATCTCCCGTCGATCATCCGTATCCGGTGTACCCACCCATGGCCCGGGATGCGCCGCTGAAGATCCGGCGCCGGGTCTGGCATCCCTATCCAAAACCTCCTGCTTACAGTGCCCGGGTAAAGATCCGACACGGCGCACCGAACGGAATCTAAGGGGTGTTGCAGGACACGCCGGGCGGACCGCACCGATCACGGGCATGTGGTGGCGCGAACCGCGAGACTTGGGGGCAACCGTTGCCTACCGCCGAAGCGGCCCAAGCAGTCCACACCCGGACGCCCCGGCCACGGCGCGCGCACACCGATGTGATCGCTACAGCGAGAGGAGACCGGCGTGTCCGAGCAGGTCAGCACCCTGACCGTCACCGATAACCGCACTGGGCGGACTTATGAGATCCCGATCGAGGAAGGCGCGATCCGGGCCAACGCGCTGCGCTCGATAAAGGTCGACGAGGGCGACTTCGGTCTGATGACCTACGATCCGGCTTTCACGAACACGGCGAGCTGCCGAAGTGCCGTCACTTTCATCGATGGTGATGCCGGCATCCTGCGCTATCGTGGCTTCCCGATCACGGAGCTGGCCGAGAAGAGCAGCTTCCTGGAAGTCGCCTACCTACTGCTCGCGGGCGAACTGCCGACGTCATCAGAACTCGCGGTGTGGGAGAGCGAAATCACCCACCACACCCTCGTACACGAATCGATCAAGAAGTTCATCGACGGCTTCCACCACGATGCCCATCCGATGGGGATGCTGTTGTCCACCGTTGGCGCGCTGTCGACCTTCTACCCGGACGCAAAGGAAATAACGGATCCGGGGCTGCGGCGACTACAGATCGTCCGCCTTATCGCAAAGATCACAACTTTGGCGGCGTTCTCCTACCGGCACTCGATCGGGCTGCCCTATGTGTATCCGGACAACGACCTGTCCTACGCCGGCAACTTCCTGAACATGATGTGGAAGGCCACCGAGCTCAAGTACGAGCCCGATCCGAACCTCGCCCACGCCCTCGACGTCCTGTTCATCCTGCACGCCGACCACGAGCAGAATTGCTCGGCCAACGCGATGCGCGCGGTTGGCAGCTCTCAGGCGGACCCGTTCTCCGCGGCGGCCGCGGCGATCTCCGCGCTGTACGGCCCGCTGCACGGCGGCGCCAACGAGCAGGTACTGCGGATGCTCACCGACATCGGGTCGGTCGAGAACATTCCCGCCTTCATCGAAAAGGTGAAGGACGGCAAGAAGAAACTCATGGGCTTCGGCCACCGGGTCTACAAGAACTACGACCCGCGCGCCCGGGTGATCCGCCAGGTGGCGGACGAGGTTTTCAAGGTCACCGGGACGAACCCGATGCTCGACCTCGCCATGGAGCTGGAGCGGATCGCCCTCGAGGACGAGTACTTCATCAAGCGCCGGCTCTACCCGAACGTCGACTTCTACACCGGAATCATCTACCAGGCGATGGGCCTCCCCGTGGAGATGTTCCCGGTGCTGTTCGCGATCGGACGGATGCCCGGCTGGCTCGCCCAGTGGGAGGAGGGCCTGCTCGACCCCGAGCAGAAGATCGCCCGACCGCGCCAGCTCTACATCGGCTACGACGAGCGTCCGTACACCCTGATCGAGGACCGGTCGCCCGATCTCGGCGGTGACTCCGACTCGATCGCCGCCCTGGCCGCCCAGGCCGCTCCGACACGTCCGCGTCGCTAGCCGACACGATGACCACCGGGACTGCCGGACTGACCCACACCGGTAGAAGGAGCAGTCCTGGAGTGTTCCGCGGAACACTCCAGGACCGCACGTCCGCTCCCGGGTCAGGAACCGCCCCGACCTACAGCCGTTCGACGACGTAGTCGATGGCGCCGGTCAGTGCCTGCACGTCGGACGGCTCCACAGCCGGGAAGCAGGCGACCCGCAGCTGGTTGCGGCCGAGTTTCCGGTACGGCTCCACGTCGACGATGCCGTTCGCGCGCAGCGTCCTCGCCACCGCCGCCGCGTCCACACCCTCGAAGTCGAGGGTGACGACCACCTGCGAACGCTGCGCCGGGTCGGTGACGAACGGCGTCGCGTACGTCGCCTTCTCCGCCCAGGTGTAGAGGATCGACGAGGACTCGGCCGTGCGCCGAACGCACCACTCCAGGCCACCGCGGGCCAGCATCCACTCGACCTGGTCGGCGAACAGGAACAGGGTGGCCACCGCGGGGGTGTTGTATGTCTGGTCCTTGGAGCTGTTGTCCCGGGCGGTCGTGAGATCCAGGAACGGCGGGATCCAGCGGTCGGACGCAGCGATCTCGGCCAGCCGATCGAGCGCCGACGGCGAGAGCAGAGCCACCCAGAGCCCGCCGTCCGAGGCGAAGCTCTTCTGCGGCGCGAAATAGTAGGCGTCGGCCTGCGACACATCGACCGGCAGGCCACCCGCGCCGGACGTCGCGTCGACGAGGTGCAGCGCATCCGCGTCCGCCCCGACGGGCCTGCGGACCGGCTTCGCCGCGCCCGTGGACGTCTCGTTGTGCGGCGTCGCATACACGTCGATGCCGGGCTCGGGTACCCAGTCGGGGTGACTGCCCGGCTCCGAGGAGATCACCGATGGCTCGGCCAGGAAGGGCGCGCCCTTCGTCGTGTCGGCGAACTTGCCACCGAACTCGCCGAACACCAGATGCTGGGAACGCTGCCGTACCAGATTGAAGGCGGCCGCGTCCCAGAAGGCCGTGGACCCACCGACGCCGAGCACCACCTCGTAGCCTTCGGGTAGCGAGAAGAGTTCCGCGAGACCCGCCCGGACACGTCCGACCAGGTTGCGCACTGGCTTCTGCCGGTGCGACGTACCCAGCAGTGACGTCCCGGTCGCGGCGAGCTTCGCCACCGCGTCGGGACGTACCTTGGACGGTCCGCAGCCGAAACGGCCGTCCGCGGGACGCAGGTGGCCCGGGATGACGATCTGGTCAGGCATGGATGTCCCCCAGCGGCCGGGGCGCGGGACCGATGTAACGCGCGGACGGACGGATGAGACGCCCGGTGCGCTTCTGCTCAAGAATATGGGCGCTCCAACCAGCGGTACGGGCGCAGGTGAACATCGACGTGAACATGTGAGGTGGCACCTCCGCGTAGTCCAGCACCACCGCGGACCAGAACTCGACGTTCGTCCGCAGCGGTCGGTCGGGATACCGGTTCGCGAGCTCCTCGATGGCGGCGGCCTCCAGCGCCACGGCCACCTCGTAGCGGTGCGAACCGAGATCACGGGCGGTACGGCGCAGCACGCGGGCACGCGGGTCCTCCGCGCGGTAGACGCGGTGCCCGAAGCCCATCAGGCGCTCCTTGCGGTCCAGCGCGCGGCGGACGTAGCCCACGGGGTCGCCGGTGCGCTCCACGTCGTCGAGCATCGCGAGCACCCGGGACGGCGCGCCACCGTGCAACGGGCCGGACAGCGCACCGACCGCCGAGGACAGGGCTGCCGCGGCATCCGCGCCGGTGGACGCCACAACCCGGGCGGTGAACGTCGAGGCGTTCATTCCGTGCTCGGCCGCGGACACCCAGTAGGCGTCCACCGCCTGGACATGCTTGGGGTCCGGCTCCCCCCGCCACCGGATCATGAAACGCTCGGTGATCGTACGAGCCTTGTCGATCTGCTTCTGCGGGACGGCGGGCTGACCGAGACCGCGTGCGGCCTGCGCGACGAAGGACAGCGCCACCACGGACGCCCGGGCCAGGTTGTCGCGGGCCTCGGCATCGGAGATGTCGATGAGCTGTCCGAAACCCCAGTAGGGGGCAAGGGTCGCCAGTGCGCTCTGCACGTCCACCCGGATGTCACCGGAGTGGACCGGCAACGGGAACGGCTCAGCCGGGGGCAGACCAGGTTCGAAGGAGGAGTCGACGAGCAGCCCCCACACGTGGCCGTAGTCGACCTTCCCCACGAGATCCTCGATGTCGACACCGCGGTACCGCAGCGCGCTGCCTTCCCTGTCGGGCTCCGCGATCTCGGTCTCGAAGGCGATCACGCCTTCCAGACCGGGCTTGAAGTCACTTGTCTTCTCGGCCATCGAGGTCCCGGCTCCGCTTCCTGTCTTCGCCGGCCGGTTCCGCTGAGGCGTTCCGGGATGTCCCGGCACGTCGAACTCCGAACACCGACCGTTACCGATGTGGATAGTTACATCATCATGCGCAAGAACCTGTTTGCATCCTGCCCTGTCCTCGGGACCAGTGCCAGAATCCTGCGGGACGACTCCCGTAGCCTTCCCGGCGCCGTTGAACCTACCCGGCCGATGACCGGCCCCCGCCACGTCACGCCTTCCGAAACGGGGCGGGTCACAGCGTGGTCCCCGGACCACCCGCAACGTAGCGGACGCAGCTCCGGCGGCCGAATGCCAGGATCGGTCAGGTGTCGGCCTACCCTAACCACGCTCGGCCGTTGATCATCCCGGACCCGGCGGTCCAGCGGCGCGACTACACCGCCGGCGGGCTGACCGAGTCCGATCTTGCCGTGAACTGGGTGGCGCAGTTCGCCCGTTGGTTCGCCGAGGCGTCCGAGGCATTCGAGGCGTCCGGTGAGCCCCGATCGGGGCTCACCGAGCCGAACGCGATGGTGTTCGCGACCGCGGACACCCATGGACGGCCCAGCGCGCGGACGGTCCTGCTCAAGGGGTTCGACGAACGCGGCTTCACACTGTTCACCAACTACACGTCCCGCAAGGGGCGGGAAGCCGCCGCGAACCCGTACGGCTCGCTGGTGTTCCTCTGGTACGTCCTCGAGCGACAGGTCGTCGCCACCGGCAGCCTTGAACGGGTGTCGGCCGCGGAAACGGCAGCGTACTTCCGCTCCCGGCCCCGCGGGTCGCAGCTCGGGGCATGGGCGAGCCGACAGTCCGAAGTGATCAGTTCCCGGGACGTCCTTGAGAGGCTCCGTGCCGAGCTGGACGCCCGGTGGCCCGAGCCCGAACAGATCCCCGTGCCCCCGTTCTGGGGTGGGATACGGCTCGTCCCGGAAACCGTCGAGTTCTGGCAGGGGCGCCCGGACCGCCTCCACGACCGGCTCCGCTACCGCCGGACCGGCAAGGACGAGGGCGGCCCAGACGCCCGCGAACGCTGGGTGATCGAGCGTCTGTCGCCATGACCTCGGAGAACACGGCCGAAGGACTCCCCGACCCGGCGGCGGGCGTGGGCTCGGGGCTGGGCCGGCGGATCGCCCGCACCGTCCTCACCGACATCGGTCCACTGCGGGCCTATCCCGCCTATCGGCGGATGTGGTCAGGAGAGACGATCTCCGCGATCGGCTCCATGATTACCACGACCGCGGTACCGTTGCAGGTCTACGCCATCACCTCGTCGTCGTTCGCGGTCGGGCTGACCGGCCTGGTCGCCCTCGTCCCGCTGGTCGCCTTCGGGATGTTCGGCGGGGCGATCTCGGACGCCGTCGACCGTCGCCGGCTCGCCCTCGTCACCTCGTCCGGGCTCGCCGCGGTGTCGATCGGGCTGCTCGTCCTCGCGCTGGCCGACGTGCACGCGGTGTGGCCGCTGTTCGCGCTGGTCGCCGTCCAGTCGGCGCTGATGTCCGTCGACCAGCCGGCCCGGCGCTCGATGATGCCGAGCCTGGTCCCGCTGCGGGAGCTTCCCGCCGCCACCACTCTTCAACAGATCGGCTGGAACACCGCGCTGACCGCCGGGCCGCTACTCGCCGGCGTCACCGTGGCCGCGTCCGGTTTCACCCTTGCCTACGGCGTGGACGTCGTCACGTTCGCAGCCGCGCTCTACGCCCTCGCCCGGCTGCCTGCGATGCCCCCGCAGGGCGGCGGCACCCGGGCCGACGTCGCAAGCGTCGTCGAGGGGCTGCGGTTCCTGCGCGGCCAGCCGGTGGTGCTCATGACGTTCGTCATCGACATCATCGCGATGATCTTCGGGATGCCCAGAGCGCTCTTCCCCGAACTTGCCGGGTCCCAGTTCGGTGGTGGCACGCAGACCGCCGGGCTGCTCTATTCGGCTGTCGCCGCCGGAGCGCTCACCGGAGCTGTCGTCGGAGGCTGGTTCGGCCGGGTCCGGCGACAGGGGCTCGCGGTCGTCATCTCGGTACTCGCCTGGGGGACGGCGATTGCCGGCTTCGGGCTTGTCCACAACCTGTTCGTCGGCGTGCTGCTGCTCGCCGCCGCCGGAGCCGCGGACATGGTAAGCGCGGTGTTCCGCAATTCAATGCTCAACGTGGCCACACCGGACGCGATGCGCGGACGCCTCCAGGGTGTCTTCATCGTGGTCGTCGCCGGTGGCCCACGACTCGGCGATCTGGAGGCGGGAACAGCCGCCGCCGTGGTCTCGCCGACGTTCTCCGTGGTCAGCGGCGGGTTGGCCTGCATTGTCGGGGTGGGCCTGCTCGCGGCGGCCGTCCCGTCGTTCATCCGGTACGACTCCGCCGCCGCCGTCGCCGCAGCCGAGAGAAACGAAGAAGCAGAACCGCTCCAGTAGCTCCGACCTCTTAAGCGTTACTCGCGGTTACGCAACCTTCCGAGACCAGGCACGTGACCAGCAAGGTAACGCGCCCCGAGAGCCTATGGACACCAAACGTGCTCACACTTTCGTGCATCCCTTTCACCCCATGTCACCCCAAGTGAAAGTTCACGAACCACCATTGGTACGGTCCCTCCAGCAAGCGGCTGTGACAGCGGCCATAGGGCCACTTCCGGCCTGCAGAACGTCTGAGGGGACGAACACATGCGTTTGGGCAGGACGCGGCTGGCTCTGGCCTGCGTACTCGGTTCGGCAATGGTCGGGCTGAGCACGCCGGCAGCCTGGGCGACAAACGACTCGGTCGCACCGGCCGGCACGCCTTCGGCAACGCCATCCATCAAGGGATCCGCGACACCGGCGGGGATCGAGACACCGGCGGTGCCGCCGACTCCCACGGTCAGCGCCTCCGTATCACCGCCCCCTGCCGCGCCGTCACCGACGGCTACGTCATCGCTGCCGGTGCCACCGATTCCCACCGGCCTTCCATCGGGTATCCCGGACATCCCGCCGGACATGCTCAAGGACCTGCTCGACCTGGTCCCGTGGCTGCCTACCGACCTTCCCGACGACCTGTCCGGTCTCAAGCCCCAGCCATTGGTCATCACCTACACCTGCGGCCCGAAGGGCCCGAACTGGAAAATCAGGAACACCTCGGCCAAGGCGTTCGGATTCGGCTGGTTCGACACTGATCTGAACGGTGAGATCGGCGAGATCAAGGCCAACCAGACGATCTCCCTGAGGTCCTCCGCCATCGCGGTGCTCGCCACCCCGTTCGACCCCGAGACAGGCCAGCTACTGCTGGCGATTCCCGCTATCGGTGTCGCCCTGTGCCCCGGCGCCGAACCGCACGTCACGCCGACCCCGACGGCCAGTTCGGGTTCCACCGGGGCTACCACGACCGCGGTCTCGAAGACCGTGCCGGTCGCAACCGCGGCAAAGCCCATCGTCACGGACAGCGTGCACTTCACAGGATGATCACTTCTGCCCTGATCGGACGCCGTCGCCCCGCAACCGGGTCGGCGGCGTTCGGCGCGTCGACCGCTTCTACCGCCACCGCTTCTACCGCCACGGCCCGTAGTCCGAAGGTCAGTACTTCAAGAGCCGGGCGTGCGAAGCTTGCACTGGTCATCCTCGCCGGGCTGGTTGCCTTCACCGGCTGCGGCGGATCGGGAAAGAACTCCGGGAGCACGCCGAAGGAGCCTGTTTCCGCGACAACGATCCCGGCACCGGTCCGCAGTCAGCTCGCGGCCGCCACCGCCATCAGCGCGGATGGGACGAGCACCATCGTGTCGGCCAAAGGCGCGGTCGTGGACATCTACAAGTCGCCGACCGCCACCACCGCGTCCAGCCAGCTGCACAACCCCAACGAGGCCGGCGCCCCGCGGGTCTTCCTGGTGGTCGCGAAGCTCCCGGACTGGTGGCAGGTCCTCCTGCCCGTGCAGCCCAACGGAAGCACCGGCTGGGTGAAGGCGTCCCAGGTGAACGCCACCCGCACGGGCTACCACCTGGTGGTGGCCCGTAAGGACCACCGGCTGCGGGTCTACGACAAGAAGACGGTCATCGTCGACGAGCCGATCGCCGTCGGCACCGACGACACACCGACCCCGGGCGGCCGGTTCTTCCTGGCCGAACTGTTGGCGCCGCGCAACCCGGCGGGACCATACGGTCCGTACGCGTTCGGGCTCAGTGGTTTCTCGACCACCCTCGCATCGTTCGAGGGACAAGCCCCGGTGATCGGCATCCACGGAACGAACCAGCCCAACCTGCTCGGTCAGGACGTCAGCCACGGGTGCATCCGGGTACGCAACGACGTCATCACCCGGCTTGCTGGCTTCCTGCCGCTGGGCACACCGGTGGAGATCGCAGCCTGACAGCTCCGAGGTTCAGCCGGCCGGCTCGGTCCCGGATCCACTGGATCCGGGACCGATGGATCCGGACACCTCGGCAAGGGCCCGTGCGGCAAGTCTCAGGTCGGCGACAAAGCCCGCGTAGATCTCGTCCCGCCTGTCGGGCTCGGCCCGCAGCACCGCGCTGGGATGCAGCGTCCCCACGAGCCGGGCCCCCGAACCCGGTGGTCCCGCCAGCAGCCGGCCGCGCATCCTCGTCACCCGGAATGTGGGTCCGAGCAACGCCTGGCCTGCGGTTGCGCCGAGCAGGACGACGAGCACCGGCCTGATCCGGTTCAACTCGGCCGTGAGCCACGGCCGGCAGGCGGTGACCTGGCGGGCATCCGGTGTCTGGTGGATGCGCCGCGGACCGCCGCCCGTCCGGTATCTGAAATGCTTGACCGCGTTCGTCACGTACAACTCGTCCCGGTCAAGACCGGCGTCCGCGAGCGCTCTGTCGAGCAACCTGCCGGCCGGTCCGACGAACGGGCGGCCACGTCGGTCCTCGACATCACCGGGCTGTTCCCCGACAAGCACCATGCGTGCCTCCGCCCTCCCCTCCCCGAAGACTGTCCGGGTGTCGGGCAGTTCCGCAAGGTCACAGCCATGGCAGGAGGCAGCGGCCGCGGCAAGCCCGACAAGGTCGGCGTCTGGAGGGACGAACGCGGCCGCACCGGCGTCTGCGGCGCAGGAACGGGTCGTCACGGTCCGATCCTCACATCCGCCGCACCCTGCGCGCGACACCGGCCCGGCTGTCGATCACCGCAACAGGTACCGAAACATACGTTACTTTACGTAATCGGTGCATACTGGTGCCGAGTCGGGGGACCGAACGCACCACGGCTTTCAGGGGGTAGTCGTCATGGGAACATCCCGGCCAACACATCACATTCGGATCCGAACACTCGGCGTGGGACTGCTCTGCGTCCTGCTGGGGTCCGCCGCCACCTCCTGCGGGGGCACGAAGCCCACCTCGACCGCCGGTGCCGCAGGGCAGCAGCCACCTCCGACGCAGCTCGCCGCCGCACGGACAAGTCTTCACGCCGAGGACTACGTACTCACCGAGGGTCCGGAAACCACCGGCTTCGGCGCCAGCGCGTCACTGGACAACCGCGGCGCCCTGTCCGTCGACGCACTGACCGGGTTCGCCTCGTGCATGGGTCAGGCCACGACCGATGCGAAGGTCCAGCCGCTGGACTCGGCGAAGGGACCATACTTCGCCACGAGCGACAACCTGATCTTCATGGGCTCGGTGGCGGCGATCTACCCGGCCGATGTGATCACGAGCGCGGTCCGGGTCGCAGCCGAGCCGGCCTTCCCCACCTGCGTGGGCAAGTTGCTCAAGCGTGGCTACACCGAGGCTGCCAACCTGCCCGCCGGTAGCACGTTCACGGTCCTGTCGACCTCCGCCCGCAAACCACCGCCCGGCGTGACCGCCCTGACCAGGGTGAAGACGACCATGACTCTGGACGGGCCACCGGTGCCGATGACGTTCGACCTGATGTTCGTACTCTCCGGCCAGGTCGAGAGTTCATTCGTGGTCGGCAGGGTCTTCGACGCGCCCGACCAGGCTGTCGTGGATCGGGTCGCCCGGCAGGTCGTCCGGAAGGTCTCGACCCAGTAGCCGCATCACCTGGTTCCAGGCCACGGCGGGCATTCACTGATGGACTACACGAAAGCTACTTTCAGCCACAGTGTGGCAACATGACGTCATCGCTACCCATGAGGTGTTCTTGTCTGCGTGCCCGAACCGCACGACCGACCAGCGCGAGACCGCCACGATGGGAGTGGGGACGATTGACACCGCAGGCTGCCGGATGGGATCGGGGTGTCCCAGACGCATGGGCCCACGTCGTCCAGACCGTGCCGAAGATCGGCGCATTCGCGTTCATCATGATCTGCGGTGGTCTGGCCGCCCGTGCGCTCACCAGGATCGTCAACCGCCTCCTCGACCACGCCGGCGCTGACAACCTGCTCGACCGGGGCGGGCTCCCCCGCGCGCTCCACCGCCCCGCGCGCGACCTGCGCCTCGCGATGATGCGGCTCGTACTCACCGTCGCGCTGTTGACACTCCTCCAACTGGCCGTCGGCATCCTCGGCGTCAACCCGGTCAGCGACCTCGTCCACGGCCTGGTGCTGGTGCTCGCCCACGCGTTCCTCGCCTGCGCCATCCTCGCGTTCGGAGCCACCATCGCTTCCAGCGGCCGTACGTTCGTCTCCAGGACGCTGACCGGCCTGCCCTACGCCGGTATGGCAACGACCATCGCCGCGGGCGTCATCATGATCTGTTTTGGCAAAGCCGCCCTGGACGAAATCGGCCTTGCCACCTCCGTGACAACTCCGATGCTCTACGCCCTGCTCGCGACCGCAGCCGGAGTGACGATTGTCGGGGTGGGCGGTGGCCTCATCCGTCCCATGCAACGCCGCTGGGAGGAGATCCTGCGCCGTGCCGGGCCGGAACTGATCGCCGCACAGTCCACCTGGCGGGACAATCGAGCCCGTGCCGCCGCCGAGGAACCGATTGTCGTGCCCGTGAATGACCTTGCCGGCGTCAGCAGTATGGTCACCATCAGTAACGTCGGCGGGCGAGTACCAGAAATACACAATCGGGATGTAGCTGAGCCCGGGTACGATCCTGGGCCTGCCCTCGCCCCCGATCAACAGCCATAACCAACCAGGAAGCGATCCGATCGCACGACACACCCGCACATTGCACGATCAAACCCAATGAAGAAACAAAAGATCTGGGTCCAGCGCGACGCACCGGTGCTTGTTCGGCGAACTGACGCACGCGACGGGTGCAGGTAAGGCACTCTGGGTACGACGGAGTGTCGCGGCCAACGGCGGCGCCGGTCAGTCGCTCCGCCAGGCGGATGCGCTGGCCATGGCC
This sequence comes from Frankia sp. Cppng1_Ct_nod, assembly GCF_920656135.1. NCBI lineage: Bacteria > Bacillati > Actinomycetota > Actinomycetes > Frankiales > Frankiaceae > Frankia > Frankia sp. Cppng1_Ct_nod. The sequence goes on from NZ_CAKKTK010000005.1 coordinate 99,150, forward strand.
CGCCGTCACGACCTGAAGATCTACGTCGTCCGCGGCCCGAGGGCCGCCCTGGTGGGACGCGGGAAGCGGGGAGACATCTCGGTGGACACGCCATCAGACCTGGAGCGTTCCCGGCTGCTCCTCGTCTGGCTGCAGGCCCGTCGCGCCGTCGACCACTGCCTGTCGGACCTACTCGCAGCCGGACCGGCTGGCGAACGCCGCGTCCGTGAGCAGCTCGAACTTGTCGACGAACTCGAAAACCGCGCTCAGGAGGCGTTTGCGCGCTACCGCACCGTGGCCACGCACGCACAGCGACCGGACCTTCCCTGTGATGCGGATATTCCGGACTGGACCGTCCCCGCCGACCGCCCTCGCCTCGGCGTGGTGCGCACCGGCGAGCGCCACCCCAATCCCGGTTCCAACCCGCGACCAGAACCACAACGACCGCTGGCGGCGCCGGGCACCCAGCCGCCGACCGGTTCCGTCCCGGGCATGAGCGGGAACACGGTCCCGGACATCGTCACCGGATCCGCCGCGCACCCCTCGCCCCCTTCCTCCCAGGCGGCAGCCTTCCCTCCGCCGGGCGTCACACCTCTCGCCGGCCGGGAGACCAGAACAGACCTCACCCACGGTGGCCGCGCCACTCGAGGAGTTCAGCGCCGGCACCGGTGACAGGCCCGTAGCTCCAGCAGGACAGAATACGTATGGTGTCGTTCCTGCGTCCCCGTCGTTCCGTTCTGGCCTTTTGTGCCGCTTTTGTCCTTGCCCTGACCCTGTGCGCAGCCGGATGCGGGAACATGGGCAGGTCCCGCACGGCGTCCACCGCCTCACGGACGACGGGACCGGACGCCTACGAACGATCAGGACGCACACCGCAACTACACATCACGCTGCCGCCCGCGGGATCCGCCCGGCCCTTCCCGCTCATCGTCGCGCTGCACAGCCTCTACAACGACAGCCACGAACCGCAGTCGGAGTGGGGATTCGACAAGCTCGCGGCCGAGGATGGCTTCGCCGTCGTCTACCCCGACGGGCTGGACGCCTCGTGGAACGCCGGCACCTGCTGCGGGCAGGCCGCCGCCCAGCATGTCGATGACATCGGATGGCTGCGGGCGCTGATCTCGCATCTGGAGCAGCACTATCCGATCGACCGGCACCGGGTGATCCTGGTCGGCTTCTCCAACGGCGGAATGCTCGCCTACCGTTACGCATGCGAACACGCCCCTGAGATCGCCGGCATTGCGGTGGTCGCGGCGAGCCTGCAGGCCACGGGCTGTACGCCGGCGGGGCCGGTAGCCGTGGTGGCCGTACACGGCGATCTCGACGAGCGCGTTCCATACGCCGGCGTCGCGTGGTCCGACGTGTTGGGAACAGCGATCACGTCGGTCGAGCAGAGTCTGGCGCCCTTCCGAACAACTGACCGCTGCCCCTACCCATCACCGTCCAACGACAACATCCTTACCAACGGCGATGGCCTACCGGTCCCGGACAGCACTGGTGGTTCGTCGAACGGTGTTGTCGGCGACAAGGCCGCGGCAGGTGCGAGCGGCGCCGCTTCGGGCAGCGCAGGAGCGGCAAGCCGCGACAACAGTGAGCAACGGCGGGTGCCTGTCGGCGGCGCAGCCGGCGCGAAAACGTCCACGGCCCCGTCCACGGCCCCGTCCACAGCGGCGGACGTCAGCCCGCAGGCCGCGAGCAAACGGGAAACGGTATGCGCATCCGGCAAAAGGGTCACGGAGTTCCTGCTGCCGTTCGTCGCTCATGGTTGGCCACCCGTCACCGGCCCTGCCGGTTTCAACACCGCAGAAGTGATCTGGCGGCTACTGGCACCAATGCGCTCGTACACACCGGGACCCAACCTCTGAGGACGAATCAAAGATCTTCGGCAGTGTCGATGGCGACCCCGCCACCGTGTCAGGGATCAGGGATCAGGTGGGGCTGAAGGACGCCCGCAAGCTCTCGACCAGGGTCGTCGCCATGGCCGCCGACGCCGATGGCGATCGAGCAATCAGGACGTAGACGGCGTTGCCTACCGACACGGTACGCATCACATAGGTGACCCGCTGGCCTTCACGCAGATACGAACCGACCAGTTCCTGAACAGCAGCCCCTGTCGAATCCGTGACCTGGCCGGACCTGTCCTTGGTGAGGCCCGGTTGCGTCGCGAACTCCGAGTCCTGGACGGCCTTGAGTGCCGCCAGCGGGTCGGAACCCGCGACCCGTGCGACACCGACCATCAGCGTGCCGGTCGTCGTCGTCGTCGCCGCCGTCGTCGTCGCCGCCGACGGCTCGACGAAGAAGACCGCGGTGTTGTCCCGACGCTGTTTCCATACCGACGGATGGGAGAACTTCGCCCGCTGCTGCGTGTCGGTGTAGGCGACCCAGTCGGCCGGCACCGTTGCCGTCGCACCTCCCGTCCCCGCACCCGGACTGGCGGACGCCGACGGCGTCGTCCCGCCCGAGGGGGCGGCGGTGCCCCTCGGCGTGGTGGGCTGCTGGGCGGTGGTGCTCGCTCCGCTCGGACTGACCTTCTGCCAGACAAAGGCCGCACCGATTCCGACGACAAAGGCGACACCGAGAAGCACAACGGTGTAAAGCAGCCGCCGCAGCAGTGGAGCGACTCCGCCGGCATCACGGCCGGCATCACGGAGTTGGTTGCGGTGCGATCCGGTGTCCTCGTCCTCGAACGGCGGGTCGGCCCCGTCGTCCCGGCGCCGGCCACGCGCACGGTCACGTTCGGAACGACCAGTGTCAATCTTGTCAGCGGCGGCCGAGCTCGCTGCCCGGTCGGGCCGGTCAGCGCCGGGCCGGCGGGCGGTGGATCCGGATGCATCCGCACGTACCCGGGTGGTACGGGGTGGGGCGATGCCGCCCCGCCGGTCCGCGGCATCCCGCGGGCGTCGCGCGCCCGGGACCATTGTCACGCCGTCGGGTGACGATTCGTCGACCAGCAGAGGTTCCTCGCGACGCGACGATGTCTGAGGTGACCGCTTTGCGGTCGCAGGACCCTGCTGCCTCGGCTTGGCCGGAGCAAGGCCGTCCCCGAGGGAACCTACGCCCTCCGGCGGGTACGTCCCGCCGGACCGGCGCAGGCTTCCTTGCTGCGGGTAGGATGCCGCGGGCCGGTAGGCACCGGGACTGTCCGGCTTCGGCGTGACGGAGCGGTAGGCCTCCTCGCCATGGCGCGGACCCGGATCTACGGCCGGCGCCGATGGCACGGACCCGCCGGAAGCGAAGCGGGTTACCTCGTCGTGAAAGTCCGCGGCGGCACCGCCGAGCGTGGTGCCGGCACCCGGTGGGTATTCGGCGACCGGTGGATATTCGGCGGCCGGCCCGTACCCACCGCCGCCGCCCGGCACCGGCTCGGGGTGGTAGCCGGCGCCGTTCCCGTAACCGGCAGCCCGATCACCCCGGCCGTATCCGGTTTGCGGCGCTCCGCCGGTCCCCGGGTAGGAACCGGCCGGCCACTGCCCGGGTTCCGGGTACGCCCGCGGTACCTGGCGCTCGGCCTGATACCCGTCAGTGTGCGGATATCCCCCGGCTTGCGGGTAAGGAGCCGCCACCGCACCGCCCGCGTAGCTCCCCGACCCCTGATAGGGGTCAGGGTCCTGGTAGGAGCCAGAGTCCTGATAGGGGCTCGCGGACTGGTAATGACCTTGATCCTGGCCGCGGCCCTGATCCTGGTAGGAACTCGGAGGATAACCGTCCCGAGGCTCAGAGGCCGGCCTTCCACCGTCGCCGGGGTATGCCGGCGACTCCGGCGTACCGTCCGCGACCCCGGGTCGACGCGGATTCGCCGCGTCAGACCGTCGCACGCCGTCCGCCACCGACTGGCCTCCCATCGCGGTCCGCGCCCAACCAGATGTCCCTCATGGGTGTATCACGGCGTTGCGCTGGCGTTGCGCGCGCCCAGTTGACAAAAATTCAATCAAGGGGATCAGATATTCATACAATCGTCCAGTCCGATGATGTTCTGCCGCGCCGCCGGAGGCCTTCAGGGATGGCCTATACCTTCGGAACCCGGCATACCCGCTCAAGTAGTAGCCCACCGGTGACGAGCACCACCGCAGCGCCTATCCCCAGACCAGCGGTGATCGCGTCAGCGCCGGCCGTGCCGAACTCGTCCGACCGTGGCAGCACGTACCCGAGCACCGCCGCCCATGCTCCCGCCAACGCCGCCCCGGCCAGACTGCTTGCCTTCGCCAGGGCCGCCAACCGGGCCACAGTCAGCGGCAGGATGGGTTTCGTCCCCGGGCGCCCCTGCAACCGACGCCGAGTGATCGACGCGGTCTGCGCCTCCGCCAATCCGACAATCGCCAGGGACAGCGGTGCTGTCCGCGGGAACCGCGGCAGATCCTGATAGCCGAAGATCATAAACACGTACGCCAGCACGCCGACCACCGCGGCCGCCGCCGCCAGATCCCGCACCCGCGTCGGTTTCATCGGTTCAGGTTCCAGGGCGTGCGGCGGACCCCGGAAACGTCCATACCGGCGACCAGATCGGCGACCCGGCCGTGCCCGGGCAGGATCGCGTCCGGTTCGACGTCCAGCCACGGAACGCAGACGAACGCACGCGTATGGGCACGTGGATGCGGGATCAGAATCTCCGGGTCGTCACTGACCAGGTCACCGCAGGCGATGACGTCCACGTCCAGGGTGCGGGGACCCCAGTGGACCGTCCGCACCCGCAACGCCGCCTGTTCGGCTGACCGCACCGCCGCGAGCAGGGCGTGCGGTGGCGCCGCCGGGACCAGCACCACCGCGTTGAGGTAGTCGTCCTGGTCGGGTCCGCCGACAGACGCGGTCTCGTAGACTCCGGAGACGGCCACCACACCGAGCATTCGCGTGGCGGCGTACAACCGCTCGAGGCGGTCACCGAGGTTCGAGCCCAGCGCGAGCACCGCCGTACGCCCCGCCGGCCCCTGGACCGTCGATTGCGGCACCGCCGACCGCCGAGACCGTTCTGGATGCGCGGCTGCGCTCACGCCGGCCGGTTCCGGCGAACGGTGACCGCGACGTCGGTGAACGGCAGAGGAATCGGTGCCGCCGGTTTGTGTACGGTCACCTCGGTCCGGGCCACCCGGCCGTCGGACAGACAGGCGTCAGCCAACCGGTGCGCAAGCGTCTCGATCAGGTCGACGGGCTCACCGGCAACGATCCGGGCAAGTGCCTGCGCCAGCGTCCCGTAGTCGACCGTCGCGGCGACGTCGTCGCTCACCGCCGCCGGCCGGGTGTCGATCCACAGCACGGCGTCCACCACGAACTCCTGGCCCAGCTCACGTTCGGCAGGCAGCACACCATGCCGCCCGCGGACCCGCAGACCGGTCAAGATGATGCGGTCGGATTCGGCGGCCGACGAAACCGCGGTCATACGGCCCCCGCGGGCGGACGTCGCGATTCGGCGGAGCCCGGCGAAGTGGACCTCATGCGGGTCTTCGCATCCCATCTACTCGCTGTCCGCATCTCCACCGCCTCCGCTCGCGCCGCCTCCGCTCGCGCCGATTCCGTCCGCGCCGCCCGGGCACCCCGCCAGGCCTGCGCGACCCGGACGGCGTCAGCGGCCGCACGCACCCCGTGCACTCGGACCGCCCACACCCCCGTTGCCGCCAGCAACGCCGTCGTCGCCTGGGTCGCGTCGTCCCGGTCGTCCGCCGGCCGCGACCGCCCGTCGGCATCCGCGAGCAGACTTCCCAGGAAGGACTTGCGCGACGTACCGACCAGAAGGGGATGGTTCAGTGCAGCGAAGGCGTCGGTGTGGGCGAGAAGCGCCCAGTTGTGCCTGGCCTTCTTCGCGAACCCGATCCCGGGATCTATGATCACCCGTTCGGGTGCGATCCCGGCTGCCAGCACGAGACCGAGACGTTCACGGAGTTCGGCGACGACCTCGGACACGACATCACCGTAAACCGCGCGGGTGGACATGTTCGCGCTTGCGCCCCTGGCATGCATGAGAACGTAGGGAACACCGCGCTCCGCGGTGAGAGCCAGCAGGTCACGGTCGGCCGCGCCCGACACGTCGTTGACGATGACAGCACCCGCGTCCAGTGCGGCTTCGGCGACCGCCGGGCGAGTGGTGTCCACGCTGACGGCCACGCCTGCCGCGGCCAGCTCCGTGACCACCGGCAGCACCCGACGCAGCTCCTCGGCGGCGTCAACCCGGCCCGCGCCCGGTCGGGTCGACTCACCTCCGACATCCACGATGTCGGCGCCGTCGGCGGCCATCGCCAGGCCGGCACGGATCGCCTCGTTAGCGGTCGCGTAGGTACCGCCGTCGGAGAACGAGTCCGGAGTCGCATTGATCACGCCCATCACCCGGGTACGACCCACCGGTTCGACAAGACTGCCGCTGACCTGCTCGGACGCCATACGTCCTCACGCTAGCCCCGGATAGCGGCTTCGCCGCGATCCGGGGACCCCGAGCCCCTGGGCAGGCCACCGTCCGGGGCTGTCCAATCGCCTTCGGCGATCGAACAAAGAACAAGATCCAAACACGGCATCCGGCTTCGCCGCGATCCGGGGACCCCGAGCCCCTGGGCAGGCCACCGTCCGGGGCTGTCCAATCGCCTTCGGCGATCGAACAAAGAAAAAGATCCAAACACGGCATCCGGCTTCGCCGCGATCCGGGGACCCCGAGCCCCTGGGCGGGCCACCGTCCGGGGCTGTCCAATCGCCTTCGGCGATCGAACAAAGAAAAAGATCCAAACACGGCATCCGGCCTCAGCACGTCGAGCGGCGGTAGGAGTAACGGTAGACCGGACGGAATCCGAGCGCGGCGTAGAGCCTGCGAGCCGCCGTACTCGTCTGTTCGACCTGCAGGTACGCGCGGGATGCGCCCGCGTCCGCGGCCCAGGCCGCGAGCCTGGCGAGGACGGCGCGTGCCGCTCCCCGACCACGGGCGGCCGGCAGGGTCGCCATGCTGTAGACACCGAGCCAGTCACCGTCCACAACCCCACGGCCGACGGCGACCGGCACGCCATCCAGCGCGCACAACGCGTATGCAGCGGGCACCGTGAGGTTCTCCAGCACGCGCAGGGTGCCGTTACGCTGCCCGGCGAAGGTCTCCAGCACCTGCGCGGCGACATCCAGCCAGATGCCGTCCATGGCGTCGAGGAGTACGGCATCGAGGAGATTCGTCCCCCTGCTGCCGTTATCCGCACCGATGCGGGCGTCGCCGGGGGCGCCGGCGGCCAGTCGTCCGATCAGGTCCGTGAGATCGGCGGCGCATACATCGGTCGGTCCGGTGTCGTCGAAGCCGGCCGTGTCCAGTGCCTGGTGGATGCCTGACGGCCGGGAGACCGGGGTGATCTGGACCGTCGCCGGCAGACCAACGGGGGCGTAGAACTCCCTGACCACGGCGAGCGCGGCGGCAACGTCGTCGACGTTCCCACGCGCCCAGACGGAGTTGCCACGCCGGGAGGATCCGGCCGACTCGCGCAGCATCCAGCCGCCGAATCGCAGCTCGCGCAGCGGCGGCCAGGCACGGTGGGCCAACTCCTCCAGCTGGCGGCTGAGGACGGCATCGACCGGTTCGCCGACAGTCGGTGCCACAAGCGCATCCTGGACGGACCGGCTTCCGACAGGCTCAGTGTTCATGCCGCGCCCACCGCCTGTCGCCCGGGGGCGGACCCGCACTGCCCACGCGCCTGAGGCTACCTGTCCGGTATTCCCTGGGTCGTCCCGAGGTACGAAGCGGCCTCGGTACGCGCGGTGCTCCGCGGTCGACGCTTCGCTGTCCGCCGCGGTCATGAGCGCTATGCGTGGTCGGCCAGGGGACAGGAGCGGGCACCTTTGCCCACAACGCGTGGATATCGGCCCATCGGACGTGCAGCCAAATTGATGCGGAGGCGATTTGATGCAGAGCCGAGCAAAACCGGTCAGGTACACAGCGACGAAGGTTTGATACGATCCGGAAGCCGTGACGGAACGGACGGATGCACACAGGGAACGTGATAGATCTGAATGTGCGCACCTCGCATGGTCGGGCGCAACCACAAGACGCAGACTTTGTTACCCTACCGTAACGAAAGCTCAACCCGGAGGGAACACCCGGGCCCTACCGTTTCTTACGGTAACGTCATCTGTAACCACCGCCCGACAAAGGAGCCGGGCTCCTTCTCGAGGGGCATGGAGTCAGAAGTGTTGGTGAACCCACCAGGCGATGCCGTATCGGCAGGTAGATCGGGTGAGGCGACCCCGCCACACGGGGTGCCGGCCGACTGGGAGTCGCTTCACGACTGGGAGTCGTTGGAAGGCAGCCCATGAGCAAACTGGTTACACTCGTTGCAGCTGTCGATGTCCAGCCGACACTGGAACAGACGGATTCAATGCTGACCGAACTGGGTCAGATGCCGCGCAATCCCACCGTCGTGGGGCTGATCGACGCCCTACTCGACTACCGAACACTCCTGGTGAGTCTGAGCGGTTGATTTCCGGCTCACCCGGGCACGCGAACCAGTCAGGTGGTCTCTTGATTCTTGGCGATGAGACCACCTGACTGGTCCGACATTCATGACACGAGAATCCCCAGGATACGCACTACCAGTGCGTTACTAGCGGGATGCTCCGAACGGCTGGCCCTGCTGCTGGCCCTGCTGCTGGCCCTGCTGGCCGAACTGCTGGCCCTGCTGCTGGCCGATCCCCTGGCCGAAGCCCTGCTGCTGGCCGCCGCGCTGCCCAACGCCCGCACCGACGAGCTCCTGGAGTCGAGTCTCCACATAGCGCTCGCTGTGGTGGGTCTTGTCCGCGATCCGCTGCACGAGGTCGTTGACGTCACGAGCCGCGTCGAGGTCCGAGGTGCCGACCTGCCCGAATTCGTCGAGCAGCCGGTACCGAATCTGCTGCCAGTTCTGCCGCAGCTGCTGTTCGACCTGCTCCTGCTGCTGCTGCTGTGCCATCACGTTAATTCCTCTCGTCGTGTACTGACCGAACAAGAAGTGACCCTACTCCACCGGCCGCTCGCCCAGTCAACCCCAACAGCTAACTTCGTTGTTGTAATTCGGAAAGTTTCTCATGCCCCGAAATGCCGGGATGCCGCGAAAAGGAGAAGAATAACGACGGAACCGGCACGGTATCACCCGGTCCGCATACCTGGGATGCCGTCGGTGAGGAAGTTGTCGATATATCCGGCAACAGAAGCCCGTGCAGCCACACAGCGATACCATCCGGCCACGTAAAGCATTTACGGCGAGGTCGACGTCATTCGGTCCACAGCTACCCACCATGTGGCGCCCGTTGCATCGACTCTTATTCGACCAACATTTGACTCCCGACCTTCCAGTCAATTTTGAAAATAACTCCGGGTGGGCGACAGGATCTCGAACAAGGAGTTAGGAATGGTTGCCCTCCGCCCGGCGACAGCTATCTGTGCTCACAACGGAGCACCCGTCCGGCACCCTGGGCGAACATCCGACCAGTAATCCCGGCCCGGCAGACAAGCGAAGCTCACGCCGCTTCGTGCGGCCGACCGGGTGCCAACCGGATGGATGCCCCAGCTCCGGAGGCAGCGGCGGATCCGGCGGCGCCGCCGGATCCGGCTCGGTACGGTGACCCAAGGGAGAAGTCACACCCCACGGCCATGAACAGGTGGAGGAGGGCCCGGCGTGCTGT
>NZ_CAKKTK010000006.1:0-91656 GCF_920656135.1 Frankia sp. Cppng1_Ct_nod
TCGCCGAACTCCCGCACGAAGGCGAAGACGGACGGATTGGAAGCGGGCAGTTCCTCGTAGGTGCCGAGACCGAAGACCGGATGCCTCTTCCGTACCTCGATCATTCGTCGGGTCCAGGACAGGAAGGACGTCGGCATCCTCTGTTCGGCCTCGACATTGAGCGCCTGGTAACCATAGACGGGGTCCATGATGGGCGGTAGGTAGAGCCGGGCCGGATCGCTCGTCGAGAAACCGGCGTTGCGATCCGGTGACCACTGCATCGGAGTCCGGACGCCATCCCGGTCACCCAGATAGATGTTGTCACCCATGCCGATCTCGTCGCCGTAGTAGATGACCGGCGAGCCGGGCAGTGAAAGCAGCAGCGCGGTGAACAGCTCCATCTGGTCGCGGCTGTTGTCGAGCAGCGGGGCGAGTCGCCGGCGTATCCCGATGTTCGCCTTCATCCGCGGGTCCTTCGCGTACTCGGCGTACATGTAGTCGCGTTCCTCGTCGGTGACCATTTCCAGGGTCAGCTCGTCGTGGTTACGCAGGAAAATTCCCCACTGGCAGTTCGGCGGGATCTCCGGCATCTGCGCGAGAATTTCCGAGATGGGATAGCGGGACTCCCGCCGAACCGCCATGAAGATGCGCGGCATCAACGGGAAATGGAACGCCATGTGGCATTCGTCGTCGTTGCCGAAGTACTCGACCACGTCCGACGGCCACTGATTCGCTTCGGCCAGCAGGACCCGGTCGGCGTACTTCGCATCCACTTCCTTGCGAATCCGACGCAGGTACTCGTGGGTTTCCGGCAGGTTCTCGCCGTTCGTCCCCTCCCGCACGTACAGGTAGGGGACGGCGTCCAGCCGGAACCCATCGATGCCGAGGTCCAGCCAGAACCGGAGTGCCTCGAGCATGGCTTCCTGAACTTCTGGATTGTCATAGTTCAGGTCGGGTTGGTGTGAGAAGAAGCGGTGCCAGTAGTACTGCCCGCGCACCGGGTCCCAGGTCCAGTTCGACTTCTCCGTGTCGACGAAGATGATCCGCGCTTCGGGGAACTTCTCGTCCGTGTCCGACCACACGTAGAAGTCGCCGTACGGGCCGTCCGGGTCGGTCCGGGACGCCTGGAACCATGGATGTTGGTCGGACGTGTGGTTCATGACCAGGTCCGCGATGATCCGGATGCCCCGCCGGTGGGCCTCGTCCACCAAGGTGACGAAGTCACCGAGGTCCCCGAACTCCGGCAGGACACGGAAATAGTCGGAGATATCGTATCCACCGTCCCGCAGCGGGGATTCGTAGATGGGTAGCAGCCACAGGCAGTCGACGCCGAGCCAGCTCAGGTAGTCGAGCTTGTCGGTGAGCCCGCGAAGGTCGCCGGTGCCGTCTCCATTAGAATCGGCGAAGCCCCGGATGAGGACCTCGTAGAAAACCGCCCGCTTGAACCACATCGGGTCACGCGACGGCTCCTCGGCCGTGGTCTCCGATACCGTGGTTTCCGGAGTCGTGGTTTCCGGAGTCGTGTCGCCGGAACGGGTGTCGCCGGCGCTCACGTCCGGTGCCGGAAGGTGAATATGTGGGCCGGCTCCGTGGCCGGGTCCAGCCGGACGTAGTTCTCTTGCCCCCACGTGTAGTTCGCCCCGCTGATCTCGTCGTGAATGTCGAATGTGTCCCACCACTCAAGGCCGAGAGTGGGCATGTCGAGGCGTACGGTCGTCTCCCGCGCCTGGTGCGGGTCCAGATTGACGACGACCAGGACACGGTCGTCGTCCCGATCCTCCCCGACTCGCTTGGAGAAGATGATGATCTCTTCGCTGTCCGCATGGTGGAAGCGGAGATTGCGTAGCCAACGCATTGCCGGATGTTCGCGCCGTATCCGGTTGAGTGTGGCGAAATATGGTGCCAGCGAACGTCCTGCCGCTTCGGCGCCAGCCCAGTCCCGCGGCCGGTACTGGTACTTCTCGGAGTCCAGGTACTCTTCGCTACCGGTCCGGACCGGTGCGTTCTCGAACAGTTCGTAACCCGCGTAGACCCCCCACGTCGGGGACATCATCGATGCCAGCACCGCCCGAATCTTGAATGCCGCGGCACCACCGTCCTGAAGATATCCCGGAAGTATGTCGGGGGTGTTGACAAAGAAGTTCGGGCGCATGTAATGGGCGGTGGTGAGCAGTTCTCGCCCGTAGGTCTCAAGCTCCGGCCTCGTGTTACGCCAGGTGAAGTAGGTGTAGGACTGGGTGAATCCGACCTTGGCGAGTGCCTGCATCATGGACGGACGGGTGAACGCCTCGGACAGGAACAGCACGTCCGGTTCGGTCGACTTCACCTCGGCGATGAGCCACTCCCAGAACTGGACCGGCTTGGTATGGGGATTGTCCACCCTGAAGATCCGTACACCGTGCGAGGTCCAGTACCGGACGACGCGCAGTACCTCGTGGTAGAGCCCGACCGGGTCGTTGTCGAAGTTGAGCGGGTAGATGTCCTGGTACTTCTTCGGCGGGTTCTCCGCGTAGGCGATGGAGCCGTCGCTCTTCACGGTGAACCACTCGGGGTGTGCCTTGGCCCACGGGTGGTCGGGGGCGCACTGCAGGGCGAGGTCGAGGGCAACCTCCATGCCGAGCCCCCGAGTCCGGGAGACGAAGTCGTCGAAGTCCTCGATCGTGCCGAGGTCCGGGTGGACGGCGTCGTGGCCGCCGGCTTCGCTTCCGATCGCCCACGGTGAGCCCGGGTCGTCCGGCCCGGGGACCAGGGTGTTGTTCGGACCTTTGCGGTTGACCTCGCCGATGGGATGGATCGGCGGCAGGTAGACCACGTCGAAGCCCATTGCGGCGATGGCGGGTAGCCGCTGCGCCGCGGTCGCGAAGGTTCCCGAGCGCGGCGGGTCCAGGCTCGCACCCTCGGATCGGGGGAAGAGCTCGTACCAGCTTCCGAAGAGCGCGCGGGGCCGGTCCACCCAGACCCGGTAAAAGGGCGAACGGGTGATCAACTCGCGCAGCGGGCACCGGTCAAGGAGCGCAACGAGTGCCGGATCGCGTGCCGCGGCTATTCGCTCATGCGGCTCTGTCAGAGTGTCGTCACGTAAGGTGTTGATGGCTCGCTGGACGTCCGCTCGGCGGCTTTCGGGGACCCCGGGCAGAGCCCGCAGCAGGATCCGTGCGCCGTCCTCGAAGTCGACCGAGAGTTCGTCCGCGGTCTGGCCCGCCGCGACCTTGATCTCGATGCTGTGGCGCCAGGTTGCCACAGGATCGGCCCATGCCTCGATACGGAAGCCCCACAGGCCTTCGGTATCGACGCGGACGTCGGCCTCGTAGCGGTCGGTGCCCGCTCCCACCATCCGCATCCGCGTGAACGGTACCCCGCGGCCATCAGGACCCGACAGCGCCACATTGGCACCGATCAGATCGTGCCCGTCGCGAAATACCGTCGCGGCGACGGTAAGGATCTCACCCTCCACCGCCCGCGACGGCCAGTGTCCACATGACACGGCGGGGCTGATGTCAGAGATGACAACCCGGCCTATCGAACGTCCGATCATCGCCGCGACCTTATCCAGGTGAACCACCTCTTGATAGTCGGCCTCTCCTGTACCAGTTGGGGGCACCTCAACGTGAACAGCGTGGGACCACCGGGTGGGGGTGTGTTGGTGGTGTGGAGGCGGTCCGCCGGGTGAAGGGGATGTCGGCATCGGATCGAAGTCTCCATGTTGATGCGTGTGCCGGGTGGGCCCACTGCCCTGCGTGAACCGAACCCACTGTCGGGTTCCGTTCGGGGATACCCGTGCCGGGCGGACTCACTCGGGGGGAACCCTCGTGGGGTCCCGTTCGTCCCGCAGAACACAGGTCCCTGTGACCCCACGTCGCCGTGGGTGTGCGTGATCGAGTCCAGTAGGCTGCGTCGCGCTCGGTGCGGAGGGCGGCCAGTGCCCCGGCGTATAAGGACAGCCCCGATTGCAACGACAGCAGGAGGAACAGTGGGAGTCAGCCTCAGTAAGGGTGGCAACGTTTCGCTGACCAAGGAGGCCCCCGGCCTCACGAACATCGTCGTCGGCCTCGGGTGGGACGCGCGCAGCACGACCGGTGCCGATTTCGATCTTGATGCGAGCGCGATTGCCTGCCGGTCCGACGGCAAGGTCCTGTCGGACGGCCACTTCATCTTCTTCAACAACCTCAAGAGTCCGGACGGCGCCATCGAGCACCAGGGCGACAACCTGACCGGCGAAGGGGAGGGGGACGATGAGGCGATCAACGTGAGTCTCGCCGGTCTTCCAACAGAGATCGACAAGGTCGTGTTCCCGGTTTCGATCTACGATGCGGATTCACGCCAACAGAACTTCGGTCAGGTACGCAACGCGTTCATCAGGATCGTGAACGGTGCGGGGGGCGCCGAGATCGCGCGTTACGATCTCACCGAGGACGCCTCCACCGAGACTGCGATGGTGTTCGGTGAAGTCTACCGGCATGGTTCCGAGTGGAAGTTCCGGGCAGTGGGCCAGGGCTACGCCACCGGGCTTGCGGGCATCGCCCGGGACTACGGGGTCAACGTCTGATCCGGCTCGGACAGCTTCGGACCGTCTCCGTGCCCCGCGCCTGTTGCCGGTGTCCCAACGCCGACAACAGGCGCGGGGGGCCGTGACGCGGGTTTGGGCGGTTACGATGCCCGGGACCAGGCCGTGGGGCGGCGTCGGCAAGGCGATCGCCGCGCTAGTCCTGCGCCAGGCTGCGGCGCAGTTCACCACCAGGATGCGGCTGACGTACCACGGTGCATTCGACATACTGACGCGCAGTTGACGTGATGCCTCGACACTCCGGACCGGGGTCGAGGCGCGGTGGTGCTCCCGGTGCCGCGCCAGACCCGGTCCGGAGGAGGTTCTGAGTCCTCGTGCATGCCTTGCGCATCTTCAGGTGGTCGCTCGCGGTAACCGTGATCGGTATCGCCCTGGCTGGCGTGATCGGCGGTCCGCAGGCCGCCGCCATCGTTACCATCCTGGCGGTCCTTGAGATAAGTCTGTCGTTCGACAACGCCGTGATCAACGCGACGATCCTGCGTCGCATGAACGAGTTCTGGCAGAAGATCTTCCTGACGGTGGGCGTTGTGATCGCGGTGTTCGGGATGCGCCTGCTGTTCCCGATCGTCATCGTCGCGCTCACCGCGCACCTGGGGCCGTTCGATGTCCTCGACCTCGCGCTGAACAGCCCGGACGAATACGCGACGCGGTTGAACGCCGCGCATCCATCGATCGCCGCCTTCGGCGGGATCTTCCTTTTCATGATCTTTCTGGACTTCATGTTCGATCCCGAACGGGACATCCAGTGGCTCCGCTGGATCGAGGAGCCGCTGCGCAAGGCCGGGCACCTCGACGTCCTGTCGGTCGTGGTCGGGCTTGTCGCGCTGCTGATCGTGGGCGAGGGGTTCTCCGGTCACGCCACCCAACAGGTGCTGACCGCCGGCGTCGCGGGCCTTGCCACCTACCTGGGCGTACGTGGTCTCGGGGAGTTCTTCGAGGCGCGTGGCGTCGGGGCGGAGGAGGACGCGCAGGAGGACGGGGCCGCCACCGATACCGCCGAGGTGGCGGTGGTACCCGCGGCCGGGTCCACGGGCGGGCCGAATCCGCTGGTCCTCGCATCCGGGAAAGCCGCCTTCTTCCTCTTCCTGTATCTCGAGGTCCTGGACGCGTCGTTCTCCTTCGATGGCGTAGTGGGTGCATTCGCCATTACCCAGAAGATTTTTGTGATAGCCGCCGGGCTCGGCATCGGTGCGATGTACATCCGGTCGCTCACGGTTTATCTCGTCCGAAAGGGAACCCTGCAGGAATACGTTTACCTGGAGCACGGTGCCCACTACGCCATAGGCGCGCTTGCGGTGATCCTCGCCATCAGCATCGAGACCGAAGTCCCGGAAATCATCACGGGTCTTGTCGGTGTCGCATTCATCGGGGTTGCGCTGCTGTCGTCCATCCTGCGTCGCGACAGGGATCGGGCGGCCCGCGCCGTCGAGGGGGAGAACGGAGATCCCGACGAGCAGGCTCGTGAGGTCGCGACGGTGCGCTCGTAGTACCGAAGCGGGCCGGGGTAGTACCGAAGATGCCCGGGCGGTATCGGCGTGGGCCGGGTGCCGTCACACCATGAGGCCTAAACTCGCGGAGGGAGAACCACCGCAAGGGAGCGGACATGCCTATTGACTACAGCAAGCGGTCCACGGGCCAGGAATCCAGCTCGACCCCGCCGGTATCACTGAGTAAGGTTACCCTGACCAAAAGTGCACCGTCAGTCTCTCTGAGTAAGCAAGGTGGCGGCGGGCGTCTACACGTGAACCTCAACTGGAATGCCCAGGGTGCCACGCCGTCTGCCGGTGGTGCGGGCGGCTTCCTGAAGCGGATACTGGCCGGTGCGCAGGGCGGTATCGACCTCGATCTCGCCTGCATGTACGAGCTTGCCGACGGCCGCAAAGGTGTGGTGCAGGCGCTGGGGAACACGTTCGGGTCCTTTGACGGGCCTCCGTACGTCCAGCTCGACGCCGATGACAGGACGGGGGCCGCCGTCGGTGGCGAGAACCTGTTCGTCAACCTCGCCCATGCCGGAGAGATCCGCCGGCTGTTGGTCTTCTCTTTCATCTACTCGGGTGTCGCCAACTTCGACCAGGCGGGTGCGGTGGTGACGCTCACCCCCGCCCGGGGCGCGCCGATCGAGGTGCGGCTGGACGAGCGGGCCGGCGGAGCCCGCATGTGCGCGATCGCCCTGCTGACCAACCAGGGCGGCCACGACTTCGTGGTGAGCAGGGAGGTGCGCTATGTCGGCGGTCACCAGGAGCTTGACCGAACCTATGGATGGGGTCTGAACTGGACACCGGGACGCAAGTAGACAGCGCGGCGGATGCGGGCACCGGGACGGTCGAATCGTGATTCGACCTGTACCCCCACCGTCCGGAGACTCCGGCCGCTACTCGATGTTTCGACCGCGCCAGGAGCCGCAGGCCGAAGCCCCACGTTGGTTCCCGCCGCCTCTGGTTCCGCTTGACCACACCGCCTACCTCGTGGACGACAGCGCGGATGACGGCGAGGACGGCGTGGACGGCGTGGACGGCGACGAGAACGGCCACCCGCAGGACCTGTCCGGGGCCGGGGCCGGTCTGCGGCATGCAGAGGTCTCCTGGCCGGATGAGGCGGGTGCGGCTGACGAGCCGGGTGCGGCGGTCGCGGAGCGGTTCGCGGACGACCTCGCACCGGCCGACGTGCTGGGAGAGGCGCCTGGCGGAACGGACGATGACCGAGACTCGTCCGAGTACCCCTCTGCGGAAGCTCGCCATACCGACCCCGACCCCGACCCCGAGCCGGAGCCGGAGCCGGAACTCGAGCTGGAGCTGGAGTCGGAGCCGGAGCCGGAGCCGGAGCCGGAACTCGAGCTGGAGCCCGAGCCGGAGCCCGAGCCGGAGCCGACCGCGGACTTTCAGGGGGAGCACGAGCCGGTTGGTGACGTCGACCAGCCACTGTCCGCCGCCGTGGCTGTCGCCGCTGTCGCTGCCGACATCGCCGCTGCGGGCGCCGCAGCGACCATCCGGTTGGATGACCTGAGCCAGCGGGTCGAGGAGCTCGCCAGACTGCGTCGTCACGACGCCGACCTGGTGGACCGGTTGCACGCGGAGAACGCCCGGCTGCGGGCGGGTGAACTGACCGAGGCGATGGCGCCGTTGCTGCGTGGGTTGATGCGGCTGCATGACCAGATGACAAGCCTCGGCGCGGACGACGGCCAGAGCGTTGCCGGGATCCTGCGCAAGCAGTTGCTGCAGGCCATGGACGTCGCCGCGGATGTTCGCCCGTACACGGCTGTTCCGGGGATGCCCTTCGACCCGGCCCGGCACGTCGGTGTGCGCCGCGTCGGCACGGACGATCCCGGCCGGGACCGGACGATCGCCCGCACCGTCAAGCCAGGGTTCGTCCGTGGTGAGTCGACCGTGGTGCGCCCGGCTGAGGTGGAGGTCTTTCGGGCACACTGATCCAGGTGGCCCGGACTGTTGGGTGGCGAGCGGTTCGTTGGAGGGACATTCATGGCGCGAACAAAGGTGTTCGGAATCGACCTGGGGACGACGTATTCGTGCATCGCCCAGGTCGACGAGTACGGACGCCCCGACGTCATCCGCAATATCGAGTCGCAGCCGACGACGCCGTCGGTGGTGCTGTTCGACGAGGCGGCCGGTGGTGGCGTCACCTTCGTCGTCGGCACGCAGGCCAAGCGGCAGTCGCGGATACGCCCGGACGATGTGGCGAGCCTGGTCAAACGGCATATGGGCGAAGCGGACTGGCGGTTCGTCGTGCACGGTGAGGAGTACAGTGCGCCCGCCGTCTCGAGTCTCGTCCTCAAGGCACTGGCCGCGGATGCGCAGCGGGCGACCGGCAGCCCGGTAACCGACGTGGTCATCACCGTCCCGGCCTATTTCGGTGACGAGGAACGCAAGGCGACGAAGCTCGCCGGAGTGCTTGCCGGCCTGAACGTCGTCGACATCATCAACGAGCCGACGGCCGCCGCCTTTGCCTACGGGTTCGCCCAGGACGGCGCGGTGGACGCCACCGTGCTGGTCTATGACCTCGGCGGTGGCACCTTCGACACCACGGTCATCCGGCTGTCGGAGAACGCGATCACTGTTGTCGCCACCGATGGTGACCATGAGCTGGGTGGCGCCGACTGGGACGCCGAGCTCGTGCGCTTCCTCGCGCAGCGGTTCACCGATGCGCAGCCGGACGCCGGTGACCCCCTCGACGACGTCTACGACGAGCAGGAGCTGCTGACGTCGGCGGAGGACGCGAAGCTCGCGCTGTCAGGGCGGGACAGCGTCGATGTGCTGGTGGTCCACGGCGGTCGGCGTACCAGCGTGACCGTGACCCGGGCGGACTTCGAGGAGATCACCGCGTCCCTGTTGCAGCGCACGCTCGACCTGACCGGCTCGGTGCTCGCTCGGGCCAGGGAGCGTGGGGCCGACCACGTGGATGTCTGCCTGCTGGTCGGCGGGATGAGCAAGAGCCCGGCGGTTGCCAGGAAGCTGGCTGAGAACTTCGGTCTGAGTCCGCGCCTCACCGATCCTGATCTTGCCGTGGCCAAGGGGGCCGCGGTGTTCGGACAGAAGAAGGAACTGGAGCGTTACGTCCTCGACGACCTGGTCGCGCAGGGCAAGCTCGCGGTCGGTGAGAGTCTGGACGCGGCGGCACCGGCCGACGTCGCGCGGTCGGTGTCCGGCGCGGCAGGCAACTTCGGGCTGGCCACCACCGCGGTCGTGGACCTGGTGAAGACGAAGATCACCAATGTGACGTCGCGTGGGTTCGGTATCTTCGCCGAGGACAAGGGCAAGGCGGTCGCGGCATTCCTGGCACACCGCAACGATCCGGTGCCGATCGAGGCGACCCAGACCTTCTACACGATCTCCGACGACCAGACGGAGGTCGACATCCGGGTGTTCGAACAGGGAACGAGCGCGGAGTCGTCCGTCCCGGAGGACAACAAGGTGATCGTCGAAGGGGCGATCACCGGCATCCCTGGTGGCCATCCCCGCGGTACGCCCGTCGAGGTGACGTTCCTCATGCGCCCGGACCAGACGATTCAGGTCACCGCCACCCATCCCGGCGCGACGCGGCCGCTCGTCCTCCAGGTCACCGCGGGTGTGGGCAGCGAGGCGATGCGGGACGAGGAGACGAAGAAGGTCACCCTGCTCAAGCAGCGGTAGTTCCCGGCAGATCTGGAACCTGTCCGGTACATATGGTGAACGTCGAGGTTGGTGTCATGTCAGGGCACCGGCTTCATACGCTCTGCGGTGGGAACGAAGGTGGGGCGGTGAGCGCGGCGTTCGACGGCAGCGGCTACCGCCAGCGTGTGCTGGCGGAGCTGCAACGTCGTTCCCCGCTCGACCTTGACGATCCGTTCTTCGTCGCGGCGCTGGATCCGGACGCCGCGTACACCGACGCGGAGGTGCGCGGGCACCTGGCCCGCGTTACCGCGTTCCTGCAGCGGCAGCGGAACTCGGCCAGGTACGCGACGTTGGCCGCGACCCTGGTGCGTCGGCGGGCCGAGTGGGAGGCGCCGTTGCTGGACGCGGCGACCCGCGAGGAGGCCCGGACCCGGGTGCTGGCGGCGCGCCGCAGCGGGAACGACGAGCGGTTGGCGAAGGTGGCCCGGAATCTGGCCACTGTCCGTGAGCGTTTCGGTGGGGTGCCCAGGTCCCGGGTGGCGGGGCTGCGCCGGCTGGCCTCGGCCGACGGGGTCACCGCCGAGCAGTTCGACGCGGTCCTCGTCCGCGAGCAGGTGATCGAGGATGGCTCAGGCGAACAGGCCGAGCCGCTCGCACCCGGGGTTCGGCGCCAGATCCGGGACCGTCTGATCGAGCTGCGGCAGCTCCGGGACGGGGACAGGGCCGGTACGGCGTCCCTGTGGGCGTTGCTGGGGGTGCCGGCCGACTCCCTGCCCGGACGGATCCAGGCGGCATGCGAGGTACTGCTGGAACGCAACCAGCGGCGCCCACTCGACCGGGAGAAGACCGTGACCGCCGACCTGCTCGCGCAGGTGCGTACCAGGTTGCTGGACGGAGACCCGGCCGCCTACACCGCCGGGCTGGTCGCTGACGCCCGTGAGGAGATCCGGCCTCGGGTCGAGGAGCATGCCGTCCTCGACGGAGAGCTGGGCCCGGCCGCGTTCGAGGGGCTGGTGCGGGAGGTCCTCGCCGCCGGGCGAGGACTGTCCGCGGCGCAGGCCAAGGCCATGCTGCTCGACGTCGCCCGGGACCTGGGCGCGGCCGTGACGACCGGAGCCGTCGTCGACTACGTGGTATGCCCGGATTGTGGCCGTCCGGAACCGGTGGACGGTTCACGTGTCTGCCGCTACTGCGACACCGAGCTGTACACGCCCTGCCCGTCGTGCGGGCGGGCCACCGAGGCGGCCGCGGTGGCGTGCCGGTTCTGCGGGCACAGCATGCGTCAGGCACGGCAGGCGGCTGATGCCCTGTCCGCGATCCGCCGGGCGCTGGACAACGGCCATCCCCGGCAGGCGTCCGAGCTGCTGGCGGGTGCGCGTCCGGTGTTGGCCGCGGTCGGCGGGTCAGCGGCCGCGCAGGCCGACGAGCTCGGCGCCCGGGTGCAGGCGGCGTTGGCCGCCGCGGACGCCGGGTGGCGGGCGCTGGTCGAGGACCGTGAAGCCCGGCGGGAGGACGCGGCCACCGACGGGGCCCGTTGGCTCGCGGCCCAGGCGTCCGACGTGCCCGGTCCTGACGGGCGAACCCCCGATGAGGTGCTCGCCGAGCTCACCGCCTACCAGGACGTCATCCGCCGTCGGGTCGCGGCGGCCCGGGCGCTGCCACCCGAGGAGCAGGAAAGCGCCCTGGCGGCGGTGCTCGCCACCGTGGCCGACAGCCAGGAGGCGTTGGCGGCGTTGGCGGCGCTGCCCCTCGCGCCGCCGCAGGAACTGACCGCGATCGAGCAGGACGGTGCCGTGGTGCTGCGGTGGAGGGCTTCTCCCTCGGCCGTCGGGCCGCTGTCCTACCGGGTGGTCCGGCTGGTCGGGGACCGGGAACGCAGCCTCGGTACGACCTGGTCCACCGAGCTTTCCGACGCGGGGGTGCCGGCCGGGGTGATGGTCCGTCACGAGGTGACAGCGGTCGTGGGCAGCAGGCGTTCGGTTCCGGTGCGCACACCCGGGCTCGTGGTGGTGCGGGATGTCGCGGGCCTACGCGCGGAGCAGATCGGTGACGGGGTGAAGCTGTCATGGCGGCTCGACGGCCCGGTGGACGCGGTCACGATCGAACGGACCGTGGACGATTCGTCACCGGTGCAGGTTCCGATGCGTCGGATCAGGGCGAACGCGGGCCAGTACGTCGACACGGCCGTCCAACCGGGCGTCACCTACCGCTACCGGGCTTATGTCGAGTTCCAGGACGTGGACGGCCATCCCGCGCGCACCGGGGGCTCCCGGATCGCGGTGACGGTCACCCCACGCCCGCGGGCGGTCCGGGACCTGGAGGTCAGCACCGACAAGGGGACCACGACGCTGCGCTGGGGCGCGGCGCCCGGAACGCAGGTGCGGATCTACGCCGCGTCCGTGGCGGATCCCGGGTCGGGGAACCCGGTCGGAGCGCAGGACACCGAGATCGATCCGGCGAAGATCGCCGATTCGGTGCGGCTGGTCGGGTCGAGCGTGAGCGGCAACCTGGTCGACCCACGGGCGGCCGGGGAGCTGGACTACATCCCGGTGACCGTACTGGACGGCCGGGCCGTGGTCGGTCGTCCAGTACGGCACCTGGTCGCCGAAGGCATCCGGAACCTGCGGGCGGACGACCGCGGCGAGGAGATAGTGCTGTTCTTCCAGATGCCGCCGGGGATCACCGAGGCTCGGGTGCTGTGGCGTCGTGACCAGCTCCCGACCGGGCCTGACGACCCGAACGCCTTCCAGGCAAAGGTCACCAACACCAGTCTGGAGATCAAGGGCGGTTGGCGCCTGGCCGCGCCCTCCGACGGCTTGGCCTACTTCGTCTCCTGCTACCCGCTGGTCCGGACCGGCGGAACCCTGACGGCACTACCACTGGGAACGGGCATCCTGGCCCGTCCGGTGACCCAGCCGCATCCGGTGACCCAGCCGCATCCGGGAAGGACGGTCACCTACACGGTGACCCGGTCCGGTTGGCGCCGTCGCACCTTGCGCGTGCAGGTGGTTGCGGACGGACCGCTGCCCGCGCTGGTGCTGATCGCGCGACCGGGGGTGCTCCCGCCCCGTACGGCAGGGGAGGGGCACGTGCTGGCTCGGGTGCCCGCTGCACCGCTCACCCAGGTGCCGCCGACCCGTGAGCGGACGCTGGAGGTCTCGCTCGAGGGCGCGCAGCTTCCCTGGGGTGTCCGGTTGTTCCTGGCCGCGCAAGAGGCCTCCGGCGGGGTGGCGATCCGGCATCCGGCGGATGACTCCCTGGTCGTTCGCTGAATCCACCGCGGAAGTCCTGGTGGCGGAAAGTGAAAACCTGTTGTCGCCTGCATGACAGCCGTGTACAAGTTTTCGGGCTGGGCTCCAAAGCCGCGGGTCGTCGATGTAGGTTCTGGCCAGCCTGACGTCTCGCAAATGACGGAGTGGACGGCCGATGGAAGCCTCTACCCTGATCACCGAACGGTCCGACGATAGGGAGTTCGACGGGTGCGTCACTTCGGTTTCCTGGATGCGGACCGGACCGACGCGCTGTTTCACCTCCTGCCGGAGGAGATCGGGCAGGACGGTGACCGTCGGCTGGTGGCGACAGCGCTCGGCGCCACCCTGTACGCCCCGGGGACCCGGCCGGCGCTCGCCGCGGACGTCCGTCGGCAGGTGGCCGCCGGGGTGACGTCGATGGTGCTCTGCCTTGAGGACGCCATCGCAGACCATGAGGTCTCCGCGGCCGAGGCGAACGTGATCACCGCTCTGCGTGACCTCGGTGAGAATCCGCCGGCAACGGGTGGCGGACCCCCGTTGCTGTTCGTCCGTGTTCGCAATACCGAGCAGATACCACGCCTGGCCGCTCATCTCGATTGCGAATCGGCGGCGACATTCGCCGGTTTCGTGCTGCCGAAGTTCGGACCCGAGAGCGGGGAGGCGGCGCTGGTCGCGGTCCGGCGTGCCTCTGAACGGGTGGGCCGGATGCTCTGGGCGATGCCCGTTTTGGAAAGTCCTCAGGTCATCTTCCGGGAAGCCCGGACCGAGGCATTACTCGGAGTACGTGAACTCGTCGACAAACATGCCGACATCGTGTTGGCGGTGCGTCTCGGCGCAACCGACCTCTGCGGTCTGTTCGGGTTGCGTCGGGACCGCGACCTGACCATCTATGACATCGCCGTGGTACGCGACTGCATAGCCGACATCGTCAACGTGTGTGCTCGCGGCGGCGACCACGTGGTGAGTGGACCGGTGTGGGAGTACTTCGCCCAGCCGGAACGCCTGTTCGTCAGTTCGCTGCGGGTCACCCCGTTCGAGGAGGCTGACCTTGTCGACGACAGTGCCGACGGTGCCCGGATGCGGTTGCGGCTGGTCTCCGCCGACCTCGACCGGCTCATCCGCGAAGTGGTCCTGGACAAGGCGAACGGGTTGCTCGGCAAGACCGTGATCCATCCCAGCCACGTCCCCGCCGTGCACGCTCTGCATGTTGCCACCCACGAGGAGTACATGGATGCGATGGCAATCCTCGCGGACGATGCCGGAGGGGTCCGCCGGAGCCAGTACGCGAACAAGATGAACGAGCTGCGGCCCCATCGGACCTGGGCGGAAGGGGTGCTGCGGCGGGCTCGGGCCTTCGGCGTCCTGCGTGAGGGACACACGTTCGTCGACGTCCTCGCCGCGACTGGAGCCTCGTGACGGACGCGGCAACAAAACGATCGGAGGTCGTGTGAGTCCGGCAGGTCACTGGCTGTGGGACGAACTGGGGCTTGACATCCGTATCCGGTCCGATCTGGTCGGTGATGGTCTGCACGGCCTGGTGGGACTGGCGTTGCGGCGCAACCCGCTGCGGGCACATCTGCTGGTCAGCCGCATCCTTGGCAAGCATCTTCCGGTGCGGCCGGCCGAGTCGTTGGCGGCCGGCCGGCTGCTCGCCGCGCAGGTTTCGTCAGGCCCGCGGGTTTCGTCAGACCCGCGGACATCCGAGGGCGGGCCCGCGATGACGGCGCCGCTGGTGCTCGGCTACTGCGAGACCGCCACGTCGCTCGGGCATGCTGTAGCGGATGGCATTGCGGGCTGCGACTATCTGCACACGACCCGTCGGGTGGTCCCTGGTGCCGCCACGCTGCTGGACTTCGACGAAGCGCATTCGCATGCCACCTTCCACTGGCTGATGCCGACCGATCCAGATCTGGTGCGGGCATCCCGACCGCTGGTCCTGGTGGACGACGAACTGTCGACCGGTCGGACCGCGCTGGGTACGATCCGTGCGCTGCATGCTTTCGCGGCACGGCCCTCGTACACGGTGGCCACCCTGTTCGACGCCCGGCCGCCGCAGGCCCGGCGTGCTTTCGATGAGCTGGCGGACCATCTCGGCGTGCCCGTCCGGGTGGTGTCGCTGCTGTCCGGGGAGCTGGTGATCCCGGACGATGTGGCCCTGCGCGCCGAAGCGGTTCGGGCCCGCCACGGCGATGATGTGGCCGACGGCTGGGAACCGCCGGCACGGTCCCACCCGGTGCGTTTCGTGACGCCCGACTGGCCGGTGGAACTCCCCGACGGGGCGCGTCATGGCTGGTCGCAGGCTGACTGGGACCTGCTCGCCGAAGTCGCGCCGGCGGTGGCCGAGGAGGTTGCCGCGGTGTTGAGCGACCCGACCGGGCGCGTCCTGGTGTTGGGCACCGAGGAGCTGATGTACACGCCGTTGCGGATCGGGAGCGCACTCGACGAGATCCTCCCCGGAGAGGTGGTCTACCACTCGACGACCCGCTCGCCGGTCTACCCGATCGACGCCGAGGGCTATGCGATCCGGTGTGCGCTGACGTTCCCGGCGCCGGATGATCCCGAGCGGGTGAGCCGGGTCTACAACGTCCGGCCCGGTCTGTATGACGACATCGTCGTGGTGGTCGACTCGGCCGCGAACGGCCGGGTCGACGGGGGTGCCGCGGGCATGGACGTGTCCGGAATGGTGGGGATGCTGCGCCGATGCGCACCGGTGACGGTGGTGACGATTCCGACGAGGGGTCCGGCCGGGCGTCCACTGGCCTGGCCGACCGGGCTCGCGAGGGGGACACGTTGAGTGACAGCGCAGTTGTAAGTAATGGCGCCGTAGTAAGTAATGGCGCAGTGGTGGGTGGCGGCGCAGTGCCGGGGACCATCCCGGGCACGGTGGGTTCCGGTTCGTACGACCCTGCGGACGTCACTTTCCTGCTGAAGGATCTCAGCGACGTCCCGCTGGAACGCCCCACCGAGGACCGCGAGGAGGATTTCTCCAAGGGCCGCCACTACTCCGAGGACCTGCCGGTCGAATACGAACCGTCGGACGCCTATCTCGCACTCTTCGAGAGTGCCCTCGCGCGTTCGGCGGTACGGGTTGCCACCGCGGTCGGCGTTGCCACCGAGCTCGTGCTGGCAACGCGGGAGAAGCCTGTCATCGTGTCGCTCGCACGGGCCGGTACACCGGCCGGCATCCTCATGCGGCGCTGGGCGCTGTGGAGGCACGGGCTCGACCTGGCTCACTATTCGATTTCCGTCATCAAGGATCGGGGACTCGACGAGAACGCGGTGCGGTGGATTCTGGATCGCCACGACCGGACAGCGCTCCAGTTCGTCGACGGCTGGACGGGCAAGGGCGCAATTCTCAAGGTTCTCCAGGCCGCGGCCCGCGACCTCGGAGTGGACGGCTCCATGGCTGTGATCTCGGACCCGGGTCACTGCACGTCGATTTACGGTACCCGGGATGACTTCCTGATCCCGCACAGTTGCCTGAACTCCACGGTCTCCGGCCTGGTGAGCAGAACCGTGCTCAATCCGGCGCTGATCGGCCCCGATGACTTCCACGGGGCGAAGTACTATCGGCACCTGGCGGACCGGGATTACTCCCGCCGGTATGTCGAAGCCGTGGTGGACGCCTTTCCCGCCGCGTCCGAAGCTGTCACGAAGGCGGCGCTGCGCGTGGAGGACCGTACCTCGACCTGGGCGGGGTGGCGGGCGGTCGAGGCCTTGGCGCGGGATTACGGGATCGCCAATATCGGTCTGGTCAAGCCCGGCGTCGGCGAGACCACCAGGGTTCTGCTGCGACGCGTGCCGTGGAAGGTCGTTGTCGCGCCCGACCGGTTGGCGGAGCTGGCTCATATCCTGTCGCTCTGTGAGGCCAAAGGGGTGGATGTCGAGGAAAGGGCCGATCTGCCGTATTCCTGCGTGGGGATCATCAAACCGCTCGATGGCAGGCCCGATCGGGCACTGTTCAATGTGCCGTCCTGACGTGTCGGTTCGTTGCCGGTTTCCCGGTCGAGGCTGTCCAGTACCTTGCTGATCAGGCTTCTCCGAATGATCGGCCCACGGTTCCGCATCGTACTGTGCAGTTCATCGACCGTGACCAGACGTTGCTGGACAGCGGCGGTAAGAACAATGTGGGTGTCTTCCGGGCGTACCGCCCAGTTGGCCATGTCGATAATCGACCGGGCCAGCCTGGTCCGTCGCGGGCGATGGTGTGGATACACCTGGGTGGGGTTGACATGGGCGCTGTGGTGAATGACGACACCTGGTCGTGGGCCTGGTCGTCGCCTCGTCGGCACCAACACAGTGATGTACTCGTCGTCGAATCCGCGCAGGCCATCCAACGCGGCCGCGGAGGCGCCGCCGAGAACCGCGTCCGGCCCGACGGACTCGATTGCGCACCACAGCAACTGGACGCGGGTCAGTGGTTCCGGCCGTGTTACGACGACCCCGGGCATCGGTTGCTGCCATCGGCCCGATTTCAACTGCCATCGAATCGCTGACCGGCTCATGCCGGCAGCGACCACGGCGCGGATGGCGATTACACCGCACTGACTGTCGGCTGTCTTCTGCCAGGAGTACTGGCCGGGGTCCGGGGCCATGCCCGTCAGCCTTGCAGGCGCGCCGGTTATCCGAAACGGTACGTGGCGATCTGTGGACAACCGGTGCCTGCCTGCTTTCGCTGTGGACAGCCGGTGACTGTAATACTCGCAGCGATGGCGACACCGGCGGCGAAGGCGACACCGACGAGGATGGTCCACATGCCCGCTCATAGAAACCCGTGCCGTAGCCGGCGCGGGCCGGCTACGTGGCTCACGCCCGTCACCGTCGCGATCGCCCTCGTGCTCGCGGCCGTCCTCGTCGGGTGCAGCGTCGGTACCACCAGAGGCGGTACCGACGCAGCCGACCACGACGGCCGGGGTGCGCTCGCAGGGGCGGCCTCGCCGGGTGCGTCGACCGACCCGGCGAGCGCCGAGCTCGACGTCCGGGCGGAGAACGCGAAGCCCGGCGGCGACTGCGGTCTCGCCCGGCTCGGCTACAACCACGCGGTGGAGGGCTGGCTTGACCGCACCAGCGTCCGGTCCGGGGACAACGTTCGCCTGTTCGCGTCCACGACCGCGGCCACCCTCAAGGCGTCGGTCTTCCGGATCGGCTGGTATGGCGGACGGACGTGCCGTCTGGTCACCGCAGTCGGCCCACTACCCGGCCGGGTGCAGGCCCCCGCGGCCCACGACCCGAAGGCGAACACGATCAGCACGTCCTGGACGCCGACCACGACATTCGACACGAGAAGCTGGCCACCCGGCGCGTATCTGATACGTCTGGACGACGCCGACGGGTTCCAGACGTATATTCCGTTGACGGTCCGTAGCCTGACGACGTCCGGGCGGGTGGTGATGCTGGCCGCGGTGACGACCTGGCAGGCATACAACGCCTGGGGTGGCTACAGCCTTTACCACGGGCCGAAGGGGTTCGACGACCGGGCGCGGGTCGTGTCATTCGACCGGCCGTACGACTATGGCGACGGTGCCGCGGACTTCACCGGTAACGAAGCCCCCGTCATCATCCTCGCGGAGAAGCTCGGTCTGCCCGTCGCCTATGCCACCGACATCGACCTGCATGCCGATCCGCAGCTGTTGGACGGGGCCCGTGCGGTCGTTTCCATGGGACATGACGAGTACTATTCGCCCGCGATGCGGGAAGCGTTGACGCGGGCCCGTGACCAGGGGGTAAATCTGGCCTTTCTCGGCGCGAACGCGGTGTTCCGACGAATTCGGCTCGGTCCGACGGCGTTCGGGCCGGACCGGCTGGAGACCGGTTACAAGGTCGCCGCCGAGGACCCGCTGAACGCCGTCGGGGACGTGTCCGTGACCGCGAACTGGCCGGCCCCGCCGAAGGCGAGCCCGGAGAGCTCGCTCACCGGCGGCATGTACCAGTGCAACCCGGTGCACGCCGACCTCGTGGTCCGCGACCCCGGGCACTGGCTGTTCGCCGGAACCGGGGTGACCACCGGCAGCCGGATTCCGGGAATGATCGGATCCGAGTACGACCGGGTCGACCTTGCCTATCCGACACCGCCGCGGATCGAGGTTCTCTCCCATTCACCGGTCGTCTGCCGTGGCCGTCCCGACCATTCCGACGTCAGTTACTACACCGCCGACTCGGACGCGGGAGTTTTCGATTCGGGGACCAGCGCGTGGGTGTGTGCGGTGACCGACGTGTGCGGACCCGGCGCGACCGGACCCGTGGTCCAGAACTTCGTGACCACCGTCACCACCACGTTGTTGACCACGTTCGCGCAGGGCCCGGCAGGCAGGCGGCATCCGGGCGTGCGGTCCGTGCCGGACGACGACGCCAGGGGCGGGGGGAACCCCGGTGCTGAACGGTAGGCCGACAGACAACCGGAGAACAGATCGAGCAGCCGGTGGGCTGTCGCGGAAGAACACATGGTCGATCGAGCCATGGTGACGGTTGGTCCACGCATGCGTGTGGTAACTTTCTGCGATTACCTGGCTTGTCCGCGCATCCGCGGCTTACAGTCTGGGCATTGATACGCGGACAACCCTGCCATCGTCGGTCGGAGCCCCTTCGGGTCCGCGCTGGCTGCTTGCATGTGACCTGGACCAGACGCTGATCTACAGTCGGCGGTCGTTCCGCCTGGCCCCGGGGGCCGGTGAGCCCGATCTGGTGACGGTTGAGCACATCGACGGCCAACCGGCCGCGTTCTGCACCGTCCGGGCCGCTGAACTGATCGCGGAACTGGACGCGGCGGCAACCCTCGTCCCGGTTACGACCCGCACCCGGACGCAGTACGCGCGGGTGGATCTCGGGGTGCGTCCCCGGTATGCCATCGCGGCGAACGGTGGGCATCTGCTGGTCGACGGCCGGCCGGATGCGGACTGGGCGGCCCGGGTCCGTGGCCGGATCGCCGCGCAGGCCTGCCCGCTCGCCGACGTCCAGGTCGCGGCGGACCGCCTCGCCGCTGACGGCTGGGTTCGGACGAGCCGCGTCGCCGACGACCTGTTCGTCTACCTGGTTGCCTACGAACGCGCCGGCGTCCCCGATCTTTCCGGTTTGGCCGCGGGGCTTGCCGCCGACGGGTGGACCCTGTCCGTGCAGGGACGCAAGGTCTACCTGGTGCCGGCTGTCCTGACGAAGGAGGCGGCGCTCGCCGAGGTGGTGCGCCGGGTCGGGGATGCCCGGGTGGCTGCCGCGGGGGACTCCCTGTTGGACCGGGGGATGCTCGCAGGTGCCGACGTGGCTGTTCGCCCTGCCCACGGTGAGCTGCACGAAGGCGGTTGGACGCAGCCGAACCTGCGGGTCACGGTCGGGTCGGGCCTGCTCGGCGGGCAGGAGATCCTGGAGATTCTCGGGGCCGAACTCGTATCGGGCTAGTCTCTGTATGGCCTCCGGAGGCGCGCGAAAGGCATGGTCGCGCCTCCTTTGGCCGGGTTGGTCTCTGTATGGCCTCCGGAGGCGCGCGAAAGGCATGGTCGCGCCTCCTTTGGCCGGGTGTTGGCCTTCCTGTTATTCGGGCTTCTTCGGGTTGGGGCCGAAGGCGAGGGTGACCCCCCCGGGCGTGACACCGGGGGGGACTACGCCGCCGGGTCGCATGAACACCATGACCCGTTCACCGGGAGTGTTCTCGGAACCGACGTAGCGCAGGTTCGCCGGTAGCGCGGCGAGCCCCGCGCGCATCTCGTTGATGCTGGCGTCGGGGGCGACTGCGATGACCTTCCACACCTGGTTCGCCGGGTCGCTGTCATCGTGGATCACCCATACCCGATCGTCGGCCATCAGGATGGTCAACGGTGATCTGACCTCGTTCGAATCGCCCTCGGCGGTCATCGCGTCACAGGCTCCTGAGGTTCGGTGGACGTTTCCGGCAATCATCGCGGACTGGCGATCGCATGTCACCGACATCGACGGACAAACCTGGCGGGACGCTGTTGCCTTCTGTCGCCTACGGAAAGCTGTTTGTGAGCATCGCCACTGTCGAGACGCTCTAAATTTTAGGTACAGTACCGTACTGTTTTGAAAGAGTCCACGCCTGGAGGGGGTGCTGGTTGTGATGACTTCCCTGCGACCGTGTGGCGCCGGACGAGGGCGCCCCCGGGACGAGGCCCGCGAGCAGGCCATCCTCGACGCGGCCCTTGAGCTGCTCGTCGAGGTCGGCTATGAGCGGATGAGTATGGTCGCGATCGCGGCCCGGGCACGGGCGAGCAAGGCGACGATCTATCGGCGCTGGACCGGCAAGGACGAGCTCGTCGTCGAGGCGATCCGCCGGCGGGGCGTCGACGACATCGGACCCACGGACACCGGCAGCCTTCGTGGCGACATGCTGGACACCGCCCACCAGATGATCGATCATGTTTCCCGGGACGACGCCGCGCTGATGGCCGGCGTGTTGCTCGCCATGCGAAAGTCGCCCGATCTCGCGGCAACGCTGCGGTCCCAGATGATCGAGGCGAAACGCTGCGTCGGCGAGCTCATCGTGCAGCGTGCTGTCGCTCGGGGTGAATTGTGCTCGCCCGCAGCCGCCGACGTCTTCAACGAGCTGGCCCCCGCGATGGTCTTCTCCCGATTATTGATCACCGGTGAAGCCCTCGATGATGCGTTCATCGAACATATGGTCGATGACGTGCTCCTGCCGCTGATGACCGCGGTGGGCGCTGATAGTCACTGGCGCCGCGTCTCCTGAAGTCGCGTTCCCTGAAGTCGCGTCTCCTGAAGTCGCGTCTCCTGAAGTCGCGTCTCCTGAAGTCGCGTCTCCTGAAGTCGCGTCTCCTGAAGTCGCGTCTCCTGAAGTCGCGTCTCCTGAAGTCGGGTCCCCCTGACTCTGGGTCCCTTGACACCAGGTCCCCTTGACTCCGGGTCCTCGACACCCGAAGTCGTCCGTCGCTGGCCAGCCTGGCCGTTCAAGGAGCATCTGTGACAACGATCACCGAACGTGTATATGACGGCACCGGAGTGGAGCCGCCGGATGGGCGCGATCCCCAACGGTGGCTCGCGCTCAGTATCATCGCCGTAGCTCAGCTGATGATCGTACTTGATGCGTCCATCGTGAACATCGCCCTACCCAAGGCTCAGGCCGATCTGGACATCTCGGTTGCCGATCGGCAGTGGGTCGTCACCGCGTACACCCTGGCATTCGGTGGCCTGCTGCTTCTCGGCGGCCGGATTGCCGACTTCGTCGGGCGTAAGCGTGCCTTCGTCGGCGGCCTGCTTGGCTTCGCCTTGGCCTCCGCGCTCGGCGGTCTCGCCCCGAACGCCTCGCTTCTGTTCGCCGCCCGTGCGTTGCAGGGGGCGTTCGCGGCGGTTCTCGCGCCGGCCTCACTTTCCCTGATCACGGTCACGTTCACCGAAAGCAAGGAACGCGCCCGGGCCTTCGGCGTCTACGGCGCGATCGCCGGCGGTGGTGCCGCGATCGGGCTTATCCTCGGCGGCGTCCTCACGGAGTTCGCCTCCTGGCGCTGGTGCCTGCTGGTCAACATCCCGATCGCAGTGCTCACCGCCGCCGCGGCGCTGCCGATAGTGCGGGAGAGCAGGGCCGAGGGCAAGGCACGCTACGACATCCCAGGAACGATCACGGTCACCGCCGGACTTGTCAGCCTGGTCTACGGTTTTACCAAGGCGGCTGAGGACGGCTGGAGTTCACCGGTCACACTCGGGTTCCTCTCGGCGGCTGTGGCGTTGCTCGTCGCGTTCGTCGTCATCGAGGCCCGCAGTGCCGCACCGCTGCTCCCACTGCGGGTGGCGTGGGAACGCAACCGCGGCGCGTCCTTCATCTCCTCGCTGCTCATCGGCGGCGGTCTGTTCGCCATGTTCCTGTTCCTCACCTACTACTTCCAGGCGAGTCTCGGCTACAGCGCGCTGCGCACGGGATTCGCCTTCCTTCCCTTCAGCGGTGGGATCATCGTGTCGGCCGGTATCGCCAGTCAGCTTCTGCCACGTACCGGTCCCAAGATCCCGATGGTCGGTGGAACCGTCCTCAGCGCGGTCGGGCTGCTCTACCTGACGCGGATCGGCCTCGACACCGGTTACGTCAGCCACGTTCTGCCCGGCGAACTGCTCATAAGCATCGGGCTTGGGCTTGTCTTCGTCCCGATGTCGAGCCTTGCGCTCATCGGTGTCGAACCCCATGACGCGGGTGTGGCCAGCGCACTGGTCAACGCCACCCAGCAGGTCGGCGGATCTCTGGGTACCGCGCTGCTCAACACCGTGTTCGCCACCGCCGTGACGAACTACCTCGTCAAGCACGGGCCCGGCCCGGACAGCCAGGCCCAGGCACAGATCTCCGGCTACACCACGGCGTTCGTCTGGGGCGCGGTGATGATCCTGATCGCGTTGGTGACAATCGTTGTTCTCGTCCGGGCAGGTAAGGAGGACGTACCGGCCGAGGGAATGCCCGTGCACGCCGGTTGACGGGTAGATCTGCCATCCCGACCGGCGTCACCGCGGCGGACGCTGTGCCCCGGGAGCGCTTCGTGGTACACCCGGATGCGGACGAGACGGCACCCGGACGCAGGAGGACACGTTGACCAGCACCGCGGACGGCACCGGTCTGGATCCGGCCGGTCTGGACGAGACCAGCCTCGAGAAGGAACTCGAGCGGCTGCTGTCGGTCGACCGTTTCGATCCGCCGGCCGGTTTCGTCTCCCGTGGGTCCCACGAAGCCGACCACGAAGCCGACCACGAAGCCGACCACGAAGCCGACCACGAAGCCGACGTTGTCGAGGCGGCCGCCGACCCGGTGGCCTTCTGGGCGCAGAAGGCCCGTACCTTGCTGGACTGGGACACGCCTTTCGCAACCGTCCTGGATGACCGCAATCCGCCGTTCTACCGGTGGTTCACCGACGGTCGCCTCAACGTCTCGCGGAACTGCCTGGACCGGCATGTGACCGCCGGCCGGGGGGACAAGGTCGCATTCCACTGGGTCGGGGAGGAAGGGGAGCGGCGCGCGCTGACCTATTCCGACCTGCTGGCGCAGACGCAGCGCCTGGCGAACGGGCTGAAAGGCCTCGGGGTCGGCAAGGGCGACGTGGTCGGGATCTTCCTGCCGATGATTCCCGAGGTCGTGGTGGCGATGCTGGCCTGCGCCCGGATCGGCGCCGTGCACAACGTTGTCTTCGGGGGGTTCTCCCCGTCCGCGGTGATCGAGCGAATGGAAGTGTCCGACGCCAAGGTGCTGATCACCGTGGACGGGGCGCGCCGCAAGGGCCGGACGGTGGCGGTCAAGGAGGCGGTGGATGCCGAACTCGGTGGTTGCAAAGCCCTCGAGCACATCATCGTGGTCCGTTCGACCGGTACGCCCGCTCCGATGCTCGCGGGCCGTGACGTCTGGTATCACGAGCTGTGCGAGCAGGCTGATCCGGTGTGCCCGGCCGAGCCGATGGACGCCGAGCAGCCGCTGTTCATCCTCTACAGTTCCGGTTCCACGGCCAAGCCCAAGGGCATCCTGCACACCACGGGTGGTTATCTCACCGGGGCGACCTACACCCACCGCCTCGTGTTCGATCTCGACCCGTCCTCGGATGTCTACTGGTGCTCGGCGGACGTCGGCTGGATCACCGGGCACTCCTACATCGTCTACGGGCCGTTGTCCAACGGCGCGACCAGCGTGATGTTCGAAGGGGCTCCCGACTATCCCGACCGGGACATCTGGTGGAGGATCATCGAGGAGTTCAAGGTCACGATCTTCTATACGGCTCCGACCGCCATCCGTACCTGCATCAAATGGGGGCCGCGGTACCCGGCTCGTCACGACCTGTCCTCGCTGCGGTTGCTCGGCACGGTGGGCGAGCCGATCAATCCCAAGGCGTGGCTGTGGTATCACACGGTGATCGGCGGTAGTCGTTGCCCCATTGTCGACACCTGGTGGCAGACCGAGACCGGCGCGATCATGATCTCGCCGGTGCCGGGGGTGACGTCGACCAAGCCGGGTTCGGCGACGACTCCGCTGCCCGGCATCGCGCCGGCGTTGCTGTCCGAGGACGGCGAGCCGGTCACCGAGGGCACCGGCATCCTGGTCATCACCAGACCGTGGCCGTCCATGCTGCGGACCCTTTACCGGGACGACGACCGGTTCGTGCAGACCTACTTCTCCCGGTTCGGTCCGACGGTGTACGTCGTCGGGGACGCCGCCCGGCTGGATTCCGACGGCTATTTCTGGATCATCGGTCGGATTGACGATGTGATCAACGTGTCGGGGCATCGCCTGTCGACCGCCGAGGTCGAGTCGGCGATCGTCGCGCACGAGGCGGTAGCCGAAGCGGCGGTCGTCGCGCAGACGGACGAGCAGACCGGCCAGGCCATCGTCGCGTTCGTGACGCTGGCCGGGGACCGTGTCGGCGACGACGCCATGGTCGCAGACATCCGCGAGCATGTGGCCACGCGGATCGGCAAGCTTGCTCGTCCCAGGAGGGTGATCTGGGCCGAGGATCTCCCGAAGACGCGATCCGGGAAGATCATGAGGCGGCTGCTGCGGGACATTGCCGAGGGACGCGAGCTCGGGGACGTCACGACATTGCGGGACCCTGCCGTGATGGCGGTCCTGTCGGCCAAGGTCGCCACCGCTGCCTCGGACGACTAGAGCCGTTGGGGTAGCCGGAGGCTCCGAAGATCCGCGAAAGGACCGCCAGATGATCAAGAACTCCTGGTACCCCGGTGTTTTCCGTCCACCGGTGGTGTCTAGGCTCACAACTTCGTGAGAGCCCTTCGACGCTTCACCGTCCGTGCGCAGCTCCCCGAGCAGCTTTCCCCACTCGGTGAGCTTGTGCTGAACCTCCGCTGGTCGTGGCACCCGGAGACACTGGATCTTTTCGAGTCCGTCGATCCCGAGCTGTGGCGTGCCTGCAAGGGGGACCCGGTTCGGCTTCTCGGCGAGGTCGACCACGAGCGCCTTGAAAGCCTCGCCGGCGACCGACGCTTCGTGCGCCGCATCGGAGACGCCGCCGACGACCTGCAGGAATACCTGACCGCACCACGCTGGTACCAGTCGCTGGCCGATGCCCCGGAAGCGATCGCCTATTTCTCACCGGAGTTCGGCATCACCGAGGTGCTGCCGCAGTATTCCGGTGGCCTGGGCATTCTCGCGGGCGACCATCTCAAGACCGCCAGCGACCTGGGAGTGCCCATCGTCGGGGTGGGCCTGCTGTACCGGGCCGGCTACTTCGTCCAGTCGCTGTCCCGCGACGGCTGGCAGCAGGAGCGCTATCCCGGAATCGACCCACACGGGCTGCCGCTGACCCAGCTCACCGACGCCTCCGGCGCGCCCGTGAAGATCGCGGTCGGGCTCCCCGAAGGCCGTACCCTGCATGCGCAGATCTGGAAAGCGCAGGTCGGACGGGTCCCGCTGCTCCTGCTGGACTCCGACGTCGAGGACAACCAGCCGGCCGAGCGAGGCGTCACCGACCGCCTCTACGGCGGCGGTACCGACCACCGCCTGTTGCAGGAGATGTTGCTGGGCATCGGTGGGGTCCGGGCCTTGCGTGCTTACTCGGCGGTTTCCGGCGCCCCGGCGCCCGAGGTGTTCCACACGAACGAGGGCCACGCCGGATTCCTCGGCCTGGAGCGTATCCGGGAGCTGACCGAGACCGGTCTGAGCTTCGACGAGGCGTTGGAGGCGGCGCGGGCCGGGACCCTGTTCACCACACACACCCCTGTGCCTGCCGGGATCGACCGCTTTCCCCGGGACCTGGTGGCCCGCCACTTCGGCGAGGACAACGCCTGGCCCGGAGTGCCCGTCGACCGGGTGCTCCAGCTCGGGGCCGAGTCCGACCCGAACGTGTTCAACATGGCTCACATGGGCCTGCGCCTTGCCCAGCGGTCCAACGGGGTCAGCAAGCTGCACGGGATCGTCAGCCGCGCGATGTTCGCGGGCCTGTGGCCAGGGTTCGACCCGGCCGAGGTCGCGATTGGCTCGGTCACGAACGGTGTGCATGCGCCCACCTGGGTTTCCCGGGACGTGATCGAGCTGGCCGACCGGGAGCTCGGTCCCTCTCCGCTGAACGACGACGGCGAGGGGTTCGCGAAGATCGCCCGAGTGTCGGACGAGGCGGTCTGGGCGCTGCGCCGGGACCTGCGAGAACGCCTCGTGGCCGAGGTCCGTCGCCGGCTGCGGGTGTCCTGGTTGCAGCGTGGCGCCGCACCTGGCGAGTTGGACTGGGTCGACGGAGTGTTCGACCCGGGCATCCTGACGATCGGATTCGCCCGCCGGGTCCCCTCCTACAAGCGGCTCACCCTGATGCTGCGTGACCGGGAACGGCTCACCCGGCTGCTGCTGCACCCACAGCGGCCCGTCCAGATGGTCATCGCCGGCAAGGCGCACCCGGCCGACGACGGCGGAAAGCAGCTCGTCCAGCAGATCGTGCAGTTCTCCGACACTCCCGAGGTCCGGCATCGGATCGTTTTCCTTCCCGACTACGACATCGGGATGGCGCGTTTCCTGTACTCCGGGTCGGACGTGTGGCTGAACAATCCGCTGCGCCCGCTGGAGGCGTGCGGGACGTCGGGCATGAAGGCCGCGCTCAACGGCTGCCTCAACCTGTCCATCCGCGACGGATGGTGGGACGAGATGTTCGACGGGCAGAACGGCTGGGCGATCCCCACCGCGGACGGCGTGGAGGACCCGGACCGTCGCGACGACATCGAGTCGGCCTCGCTGTACGACCTGCTGGAGAACACGGTCGCCGCGCGTTTCTACGACGTCGCCGGCGCGGGCGCACCTCCGCGGCACTGGACGTCGATGGTCAAGCACACCCTGTCCACGCTCGGGCCTCAGGTGCTCGCCACCCGCATGGTGCGCGAGTACGTGGAGCGGTACTACATCCCCGCCGGTGCCTCGGCGCGGGTGGCCGCGGCCGACGGGCTGGTCGGCGCGCGGGACCTGGCGGCGTGGAAGACGCGGGTACGGGCGGCCTGGCCGGGCGTCCAGGTGATCAACGTCGACTCGGCCGGGCTCGGTGACACCCCGCAGGTCGGCCAGTCACTGGTGGTGCGGGCCACGGTCGAGCTCGGCGGGCTCGGCCTCGACGACGTGGACGTCCAGGCGTCCTACGGCCGCATCGACGAGGCCGACCGGCTGCTCGACCCCGCCAGCCTGTCGCTGGCCCATGTCGGCGACAGCGAAGGTGGTGGCCTGCGGTTCGAGGGCACCATCCCCATGCGGCGGACCGGGTCCTTCGGCTACACCGTCCGGGTGCTGCCCCGCCACCGGCTGCTTGCCTCACCGGCGGAGCTGGGGCTCGTGGCGAACCCGGGCTGAACACCGCGGGCTCATCTCTGAGGTGGGGGTCGGCACGGCTGTGCGCCGGCTCCCACCAGACAGAGCCCCCGGCCGAAGGCGGCGCGATCATGGGTTTTCGCGTCGCCGGAGGCTTCCGGCAGACCTAGGATTGGCTGTCGGGTGGGGGAGCGGAGGCGGGCGATGGGTTTCGAGGCATACCAGCTCCCGGAGGAGCACGAGGTTCTCCGCAAGACGGTCCGTT
This sequence comes from Frankia sp. Cppng1_Ct_nod, assembly GCF_920656135.1. Taxonomy (NCBI): domain Bacteria; kingdom Bacillati; phylum Actinomycetota; class Actinomycetes; order Frankiales; family Frankiaceae; genus Frankia; species Frankia sp. Cppng1_Ct_nod. The sequence continues at coordinate 28,382 of NZ_CAKKTK010000006.1, forward strand.
CACTGGCCGAGTCCGAGATCGCGCCACGTGCGGCTGAGATCGACGAGACAGGGGAGTTCCCCTGGGACGTCTATGCGACGATGAAGGCCGCGGAGTTGCACGCGGTGCACATCCCGGAGGCCTATGACGGGGTCGGTGCCGACGCCCTGGCCGGCGCGATCGTGGTCGAGGAGATCGCTCGGGTGTGCATGTCGTCCTCGCTGATTCCCGCCGCGAACAAGCTCGGGACGACCGGATTGCTGCTGTCGGGCTCGGAGGACCTCAAGCGCTGCTACCTTCCGCTCGTGGCGAGCGGGGAGGCGCTGTTCTCCTACGCCCTTTCCGAGCGGGAGGCCGGCAGCGACGCGGCCTCGATGCGGACCAGGGCGGTCCGCGACGGTGACGACTACGTGCTGAACGGCACCAAGTGCTGGATCACCGGTGCCGGGGTCTCCACCCACTACACGGTGATGGTGGTTACCAGCCCGGAGAAGTGCCCGAAGGGAATCTCGGCGTTCGTCGTCCATGCGGACGATCCCGGTTTCTCGGTCGGGACGAAGGAACGCAAACTCGGCATCAAGGGCTCACCGACCGCTGAGATCCATTTCGAGGACTGCCGCATCCCGGCCGAACGGATGATCGGTGAGCCCGACACGGGGTTCTCGACCGCATTGCGCACCCTCGACCACACCCGGCTCACCATCGGCGCGCAGGCGGTCGGTCTTGCCCAGGGTGCGCTGGACGCCTCGATCGGCTACGTGAAGGAACGCCGGCAGTTCGGCAGGCCGGTCTCGGAGTTCCAGGGCGTCCAGTTCATGCTGGCCGACATGGCCATGGCGGTGGAGGCCGCCCGCCAGATGGTGTACGTGGCGGCGGGCAAGGCCGAGCGTGGCGAGCGCGATCTGACCTTCTTCTCGTCATCGGCCAAGTGTCTCGCCAGTGACACGGCGATGAAGGTCACCACCGACGCCGTCCAGCTGTTCGGCGGCTACGGCTACACCAGGGACTTCCCGGTGGAGCGCATGATGCGGGACGCCAAGATCACCCAGATCTACGAGGGCACCAACCAGATCCAGCGGATGGTCATCGCCCGCCAGCTCCTGCGGTAGCGGTGCGCCTCGCGTCCGGTGTGTCCCGCGGAACCTGCCAAGTATCCAACAAACATGCTAATTTCAAGATCGATTAGTATGTTTGTTGGGTTCGGGTGATCGAATAATAACGTTAAGCGATGGACCTGTGTCGTCGGGGCATGAAGTATGCCAGTCTTGGACCATGTCGACGGACTTCCCGCCCGGTCTGACGTTGCGCCACCCGCAGGCTGCGGATCATCCTCGGGTGCTCGCGGTCATGGACGACTGGTGGGCCGGATTCCAGGGGAGGGCCGGGTCACTGCGGCGCGCGTCGCTGCTGCCCCGGCTGTTCTTCCAGCACTTCACCACGAGTGGTTATATCGTCGAAAATGACAATGGCCGGTTGATGGCCTTCCTCGTCGGATTCCTGTCCCAGACCGCTCCCGACGAGGCTTACATCCACTTCGTCGGGGTCGACCCGGCCCTGCGTCGCCATGGTGTCGCCGCTGCGCTGTACCAGCGGTTCTTCGAACTCGCCGAAGAGAACGGTCGGCATACGGTCCGCTGCATCACCAGCCCCGGCAACAGGACCTCACTGGCGTTCCACACCCGCATGGGATTTCAGATCGAGCCCGGCGACACCCTCGTCGACGGAGTGCCGGTGCAGCGTGACTACGACGGCCCCGGCCTGGACCACATCGTCTTCACGAAGCATCTCGACCGCGCCTGCGTGGGGGAGGCGGGTACGATTCCGGCCAGCCCGCCGCATGATTTCATCTGGTGACGCGGAGGAGGAGGACGGTGCGGCTGGTGATGCGCAGTTCGTCCCCGGCATGGACGATCCGCAACGGGGTGTCGAGGGTGCCGGGAAAACCGGCGAGGTCCTCGGCGGAGGTGTCGAGCAGCAACTCGTAGGCGGACGCCCACGGCTCACCCGGCAGGACGACGTCCGTCTCACCCGCGTCCGGATGCAGGATGACGAGGAAGCAGTCGCCGCTGACCGGGCCGCCGTCCGGCGCCTGCCAGGGAAACGTCCTCCCGGACAGGTGCGCGACGACCGTGTGGACCTGCGGCGAGTTCCAGTCGGCGTCCGACATGACCATGCCGTCCGGGCGGAACCAGGTGATGTCCGCGAGCGCGCCGATGCTGGACGGGCCGCCCTGGAAGAACTTCTGCCGGGACAGCGCCGGGGACACGCGTCGCAGTCGCACAAGACCGCTTACCAGCGGCAGCAGCATCGGATCGTCCCCGGCGGGGTCGGCCGCGGGCGCCGGGCCGTCGCCAGGGACGTCACCATCGGGTATGCCGTCGGTGATGTCGCCGGGCCAGCGTAGCCACGAGATCTCGTTGTCCTGGCAGTAGGCGTTGTTGTTGCCACCCTGCGAACGGCCGAACTCGTCCCCGGCGAGCAGCATCGGCACGCCCGCGGACAGCAGCAGCGTCGCGAGCAGGGCGCGGCGGGTACGGCGCCGGCAGGCCAGCACGTCCGGGTCGCCGCTCGGGCCTTCCACCCCGCAGTTCGTCGAGTTGTTGTGGGCCTCGCCGTCGCGGTTCCCCTCGCCGTTGGCCTCGTTGTGCTTGTCGGAGTAGGAGACGAGATCGGCGAGGGTGAAGCCGTCATGTGCGGTGACGAAGTTCACCGACGCCCATGGCCGTCGGCCCGAGTGCTGGTAGAGATCACTCGAGCCGGTGATCCGGTAACCGAGGTCGGCCACGCCGGACGCACCCCGCGTCCAGGTCGCGCGGATGGTGTCGCGATAGCGGCCGTTCCACTCCGCCCACGGCGCGGGGAAGGCTCCGACCTGGTAGCCGCCCCAGCCGACGTCCCACGGTTCGGCGATGAGTTTGACGGTCGACAGCAGCGGGTCGGCGTGGATGGCGGTCAGCAGCGGCGCGGCCGGGTCGAAACCGTCGGGGTTGCGCGCGAGCGCGGTCGCCAGGTCGAACCGGTACCCGTCCACGCCCATCTCGCTCACCCAGTAGCGCAACGAGTCCAGAATCAGCCTCACCACGTGTGGGGAGGAGGTGTTCAGCGTGTTGCCGCACCCGGTCATGTCCCGGTACCGGCGTGGGTCGCCGGGCTCCAGACGGTAGTAGGTGGCGTTGTCCAGCCCGCGCAGCGACAGCGTCGGGCCGCGTTCGCTGCCTTCGGCGGTGTGGTTGAACACCACATCGAGAATGATCTCGATGCCGGCCGTGTGCAGGGCGTGGGTCATCGCGCGGAACTCGGCGACCGGGTCGTCCGTGGCCGCATAGCCGGGATGCGGGGCGAAGAAACCCAGGGTGTTGTAACCCCAGTAGTTGACCAGGCCCCGCTGGGCCAGCATCGGTTCGGAGACGTGCGCGTGCACCGGCAGCAGTTCGACCGCGGTGACGCCGAGGGTGCGCAGATGGTCGATGACCGCCGGGTGCGCCAGGCCCGCGTAGGTGCCGCGCTGCGCGGGTGGGACGCTCGGGTGCGCCTTGGTGAAGCCCTTCACGTGCAGCTCGTAGACGACCGTCTCGGGCCAGGGGATGCCTGGCCGGTCACCGGTCGGGACCTGCCGGTTGTCGATCACGATGCCCTGCGGGACGAAAGGCGCGGAGTTGCGCCCGTCCGAGCCGGCCGAGTACGGGTCGGTCTCGTGGAAACCGGAGATCGCGGGATGGGGGACAAGGCCGCCGGTCAGCATCCGGGCATAGGGCTCGATGAGCAGCTTGGCCGGGTTGTAGCGCAGGCCGCGTTCGGGGGCGTACGGGCCGTGCGCCCGCAGCCCGTAGCGCTGGCCCGGTCCGACGCCCGGCAGGTAGCCGTGCCACACCCCGCCGTCGCGTTCGGGTAACCGGTAGCGGCTTTCGTTCCCCCGGGCGTCGAACAGGCAGATCTCGACCGCGTCCGCGTTCGGTGCGGCCACCGCGACGTTCACACCCGATCCGTCCCAGTGGACCCCGAGCGGTTCGGGCGACCCGGGCAGGGTGCGGTCGGACCGGTTGACGGTGTCACGAACCGAGATCGATGTCGTCACGTCCGTCACGGTAGCTGCCGAATGATGCCGCCGCTCGCGGATGGACATCCCACCGGCCGGCGAGCGGATGCCGGGAGCGTGGCGTGAGGTGGACGCCGGGAGGTGGACGCCGGGAGGCGGACGCCGGGAGGTCACAGGAAGTTACGGAAGGTAATGGCCACGTATCCGATGAAGATCGAGCGGTTAGGGCCTAAGGTGCGTCCAGGGTCCCGGCATGTGGCAACCCGCATGTGTGGGAACACGTGAGAGCTGACAGGGAGGTCGGTCGGTGGCGGTCGTGCACTTCGAGGTCGACAACGGTATTGGCACGATCAGGTTGGACCGGCCTCCGATGAACGCCATCAACAGCGAGCTGACCGGCGAGCTGCGCGCGGCGGCGGGTGAGGCGACCACCCGCGCGGACGTCCGGGCGGTCGTCATCTACGGTGGCCCGAAGGTGTTCGCGGCCGGAGCCGACATCAAGGAGATGGCTCCGATGGGCTACGCCGAGATCCTGGCGTGGGTCAGCGACCTCACCGCGACGTTCGAGCAGGTGGCCCGCATCCCCAAGCCCGTGGTGGCAGCGGTGACCGGGTACGCCCTCGGCGGTGGGCTGGAGCTTGCCCTGTGCGCGGACTTCCGCGTCTTCGGTGACAACGCCAAGGTGGGACTGCCCGAGATCCTGCTCGGGGTCATCCCGGGTGCGGGCGGGACGCAGCGGCTGCCGCGGTTGATCGGTGCGCCCAGGGCCAAGGATCTGATCTACACCGGCCGTCAGGTCCGGGCCCCCGAGGCGAAGGAGATCGGTCTCGCCGACCGGGTGGTAGCCCCCGACGACGTGTACACCGAGGCCGTCCGGCTGGCCGGCCGGTTCGTCGACGGGCCGGCGCTGGCACTGCGGGCCGCCAAGAGGGCGATCGACGACGGTCTCGACCTCGGGCTGTCCGAAGGGCAGCGGCTGGAGACCGCGTTGTTCGCCGGCCTGTTCGGGACGGAGGACAAGCGCATCGGCATGGATTCCTTTGTCGAACGCGGTCCGGGCAAGGCGGATTTCATCGGCCGTTGAAAGCCGTGGATGCAACCGTGGGTGCAGGTGAACCGGTCCCGCCGTCGGCGTCCGCCATCGCGGCGGCGTGGAACGACCCCAAACAGGCCAACATCCTGTACCACGACGCGGAAGCCGACTCCTACGACGACAAGTGGTCGATCTCGTTCGACGAACGCTGCATCGACTACGCCAGGGACAGGTTCGTCGCCATCGCGGGTACGGCCGGCTGGCCGTACCCGAGCGCCCTGGAAATCGGCGCCGGGACCGGGTTCTTCCTGCTCAACCTGGTACAGGCCGGGGTTGTCGCACGCGACGGCGCGCATGTCAGCGACATCAGCCCCGGGATGGTCGCCACGGCCACCCGTAACGCGGCGAACCTGGGCCTCACCGTGGACGGCCGGGTCGCGGACGCCGAGTCCGTCCCGTATCCGGATGCGAGCTTCGACCTGGTGGTGGGGCACGCCGTCCTGCATCACATCCCGGACGTGGAACGTGCGTTGCGGGAGGTGCTGCGGGTACTGCGACCGGGTGGACGGTTCGTGTTCGCCGGCGAGCCGACCAGGTACGGCGATGTGATCGCCCGCCGGCTGTCGCGGGCGACCTGGTGGGCGACGACCCGGGCGACCGGGTTGCCGATGCTGCGGGACTGGGCCCGGCCGGCGGACGACCTGGCGGCAAGCTCGGCCGCGCATGCCCTGGAGTCCGTCGTGGACCTGCACACCTTCGCGCCCGCGGAGCTGGCCGAGACGGCCCGGCGGGCGGGCGCGGCCGGCGTCGAGGTGCGCACCGAGGAGCTGACCGCGGCCTGGTTCGGCTGGCCGGTGCGTACGTTCGAATGCGCCGTGGCGGAGGCGAAGCTCGGTTTCCGCTACCGGATGGCGGTGTACCGGACGTGGCAGCGCCTGGCCGCCTTCGACGCCCGGTATGCCGCACGGGTGGTGCCCGCCGGGCTTTTCTACAATGCGCTCGTCACCGGCGTCCGACCGGCCGGTGTCGAACCAGTCGAAGTCCGGCCGGTCGGGAGCCGGCCGTGAGGCTTTTCCGCGGCCGGCGGAACCGGGATCCACGACAGGCTCGATTTCTCACGCTCTCGTCCGTACGGTGGATTTTCCGCCATCGCGCCTGGACGCCTTTCCATCTGCGCCGGTACTGGCGTTTCATGGTGTTCCGGCTGCGCAACCCTCAGGTGGTCACCCAGGGTTTCGTGTTTCTGGGAAAAGACGTGGTCATCGAGGCCCGGCCGGGTTACGGGCGGATCATCCTCGGCCGGTGGGTTCATTTCGGGGACGGCAACCAGATCCGTTGCCACGAGGGGAACCTGCGGATCGGTGACAAATGCGTCTTCGGTCGCAACAACACCGTCAACTGCTATCTCGACATCGAGATCGGTGCAAAGGCGCTGATCGCGGATGACGTGTATGTGATCGATTTCGACCACATATTCAGTGACATCCACGTCCCCATCAAGGACCAGGGCATCGTCAAGTCCCCGGTGCGGATCGGTCCGGACGTCTGGCTCGGGACCAAGGTCACGGTGCTGCGTGGTACCCACGTCGGCCCGGGGTCGGTGATCGCCGCGGGTGCCGTGGTGAACGCGGACATCGCGCCGATGTCGGTCGCGGTCGGCGTGCCCGCGCGGGTGGTGCGCGACCGCGTCGAGGACTACCGCGCCGCCGAGGCCAGGCGGGCCGCACTAGCCGACATCGCCCGCAAGACGACCGCGGCCGCGGCCCCGGTCATCGCGGCCCGCGGTAGTGCCGGGCGTCCCCGTTGACGGCGGTCCCTCTCGTGGGGCCGGTCGTCCGGAACGGGGTGGTTCGCCCGGTGTCGGGCAGCCGACCCAGGGACGTCCGACGGTTGGGCTTCCAGGCGCCGAGGCCGCGCTCTACCATGTCGCCTGACATCCCGCTTCGGTCGAGAATACGACCTTGGTGGATGCTTCGAGAGGTGGGGGATGACCCAAGCCGACGATGTGGTGAGCATCCGAAAGCTGTCGGTGGATTCCGTCGATAAAAGCCGACGAATTCGCCTGCCCGGACTCGATCCGGACGCCTTCCGGCACCCTCTTGACCGGCGGGCCACCCGTACGCTGCAGCGGGTTCCCGGTTTTGATCGCGCCGTGGCGAAATACATCGAATGGGGAGTGGAGCGCACCCAGTACGTGGAGAACACGGCGTCCGGCGTGAAGGTGGGGCCGCGTCAGCTCCCGGGGATCTATGCCGTCCTGCGCGAAGCGTGCGCGGTTCTTGACATTCCGGAACCTGAACTCTTCGTCCGGCACGGGCCGGTCGACGCCTATACGGCGGGACACAACCATCCGTATCTGGTGCTGTTCACCGGGCTCATCGACATCATGGACGACGACGAGCTGCTGGCCGTCGTCGGGCATGAACTCGGGCATATCAAGTGCGGGCATGTCCTCTACGGGACGATGGCCCGGATCGTCGGCGGCGCCATGGGGGTGGGCCTTGCCCGCAAGGCGAACGCCATCGTCGGCAACCTCGCGGCGTTCGGCCTCGGGGCCGGGCTTGCGGCCTGGTCGCGCAAGGCGGAGCTCACCGCCGACCGCGCGGCGATGCTCACCGTCCAGGACCCCGACCCGTGCGTCCGCATGATGATGAAGCTGGCGGGCGGGGCGACCCGCTGGCTGGACCAGATGAACCCGGACGCCTTCCTGGAACAGGCCCGGCTCCTCGACGACATGGCCGACGAGAGCATGCTGGCCCGGTTCCACCGCCTGCGGATCCGCGCCACCGGCTCCCACCCGCTCGCTGTCGAACGGGCCCGCTACTTCGACGAATGGCTGCATGAGGACGAACCGAGGAAGATCCTCGGGGGTACCTATGCGGTGCGGGCGGGCAGCCGCCGCTGCCTGGCGTGCGAGAAGTCGGCACGTCCGACCGAGCGGTTCTGCGGAGTCTGCGGCACCGGCCTCGCCGTCTGGACCACCACCGCCTGACCGGTCACCACCGCTCGCGCCGGCATGTTTCAGCGCAGGGCGAGGTCGACGATGACGGGCTTGTGGTCGCTGCCGAACTCGGCGCCCGCCTGGTAGCCGGTGACGGCGAACTGCGTCGAGGCCAGCACGTGGTCGATGCGCAGCAGCGGCGGGGTGAACAGGCTCTTCGCGTTCCAGGTGGGCGTCCAGCCGGCACCGACGACATCATGGGCGTCGCGCAGATGCGCGTCCTGCAGGCGCCGGAACGGCCGGTGGTCGCGGGTGGCGTTGAAGTCACCGGCGAGCACCACCGGCATGGGTGTGAGGGTGGCGTCCGCCCGCAGGTTGTCCAGCTGCCTGCGCCACGTCGCGGTGTAGCCGGCGTTGGTCGGGGAGACCGTGTGGACGGCGAAGAGGCGGAACCGGCGTTGTGCGTCCACCTGGACGGTCATCCGCAGGGACGGCAGGTCCGCGACCGACAGCGGCTGCGGATCGACGAGCGGGAAGCGGGAGAACACCGCGACACCCCACGGGTCCGACTGGGCGTGCACCTCCTGATAGGCGTAGCCGGCCAGGGCACCGGACCGTTCCAGCGCGCCGAGGGTGAGCGGGGTGACCTCCTCCAAGACGACGATGTCGGGTTTCTGACCGAGGATCTGGCTGCCGAGCCCCCCGGCCTGCGCATTGGTGTACAGCAGGTTGGACGTCAGGATCCGCAGCCGTGCCGCGCCGGCGGGGGCGGGGGCGGGCTTCCCCGGCCAGACCTCGGGCACGGTCCAGGCCAGATGGGCGATGACGACCAGGAGCGCGACCACCAGCAGCCGGTTGCGCCGCAGGGCGAAGGCGATGGCCAGCGCCACATACGCGGGCAGGTACTCGACCGGGGTGAACGCGTTGATCCCCGAGTACGGCCAGCTCAGAGCGTCGTCGAGATGGACGAGGCGGCCCAGGGTGAGGACCCCGAGCGTGCCCACGACCACCCAGGCAACAAAGATCATCAATGTCCGCGGCGGCAGGACGGCAGCGCTGCGGGGACGGCCCTTCATCCCCGACCCGCCAGGTTCGTCCTCGGGGAACACGGGCACGTCGGAACCGGCGCCCGATTGTGGGGTCATGTCAATAGATTGCCGGTCGGGATCGCGCGCGGCGGCGGCGGGGTCGGCGGTGTGCTGCTCATCGCGGCCCGGTACACCCCGCCCACCCGCTCGGCGATGACCGGCCACGCGTGGCGGGCAAGCCGGGATGCGGCGGACCGGGCCATCACCTGCGCCTGCCGCGGGTCGGCGAGCAGCATGCGCACGGCCGTGGCCAGGGCGTCCGGGTCCGCGGGCGGCACCCGCAGCCCGCTCACCCCGTCCTGGACAAGGTCGCGTAGTCCGCCGGTGTCGGAGACCACCAGCGGCGCCCCGCAGGCGATCGCTTCCAGCGCGACCATCCCGAACGGCTCGTAGATGGACGGGACGGCGACGACGTCCGCGGACCGCAGCAGCGCGGCGAGTTCCGGCGCGTCGAGCCGGCCGGTGAACGTCACCGAGCCGGCCGGGCCCGCCGATTCCGCCAGGGCACGCAGATCCCGCTCGTAACCGCCGGCACCGGCGATGGCGACGCGCGCGCCCGGATACCCGCGGTGGATCGCAGGCAGGGCGGCGAGCAGGGTCTGCGCGCCCTTCTCGTACTCCAGCCGGCCGGCGAAGACGATCAGTGGATCCCGGGGCGGACCGTGGGATGCGGCGCCGTGGGATGCGGCGTCTGGGGATGCGGCGCTCCAGGCTGCGGGGTCGACACCGCCCGGGATGACGACGAGCCGTGACCGGTGCACCCCGAACAGCCGGCGCACGTCATCGGCGGACGCCTGTGAGCATGCGATGACCCGGTGCGCCCGCCCGGCAAGCTCCGCTTCGGCACGGTGGATCGCACGGCTTGCCGCCGACGGTAACCAGCCCTGATGACGGCCTGCCTCGGTGGCGTGGATCGTCACGACCAGTGGGAGCCCGGTGGCATCCGCGACGGCGCCGGCCGCCTGCCCGACCACCCAGTCATGGGCGTGCACCACGTCGAACCGGGCACTGTCGGCGGTCGTCGCGGCACCGGTCGTTACGGCAGGCCCCTTCGGGTCGGCGGTCCGCACAGCGGCGGCGGCCAGCCGGACGTTGAAGGCCGACACCTCCGCCAGCAGGGTCTCGACCGACCCGGTCACCGCCGGCTGGCCGACGCGGACAACCCGCACCCGGTCCGCGACCTCCCCGGCCCCGGCCCCGGCCCCGGCCCCGGCCCCGGCCCGGGTATCGGTCCCGGTACCGACCCCGATACCGGCCGGGCCCGCCGTCACCACCGTGACCTCGCATCCGGCGCCGGCCAGCGCCGTCGACAGCGCGGCGACATGACGGCCGAGCCCGCCGTGGACCAGCGGCGGGTACTCCCACGACAGGGTGAGGACCCGCAGGCCCCGCAACACCGTCACCTGAGCGCGCCGAGCCGGCGCGCGTCCAGGTGCGGGAACGGGTAGTCCAATGTGGCGTAGTGGCGGGCGAGTCTGGCCGCGCCGGGCAGGTCGCCCGCGCAGACCGTGTCGGCCAGCGTGTCGAAGCGTCCCGCATGGGTGTAGGCCCGGGACCGGGCGTAGTCCGCCGCACTGTCATGGGTGACGCAGAACGCCCAGTCGCTGGAGCCGGTGAGGAACGCCTCCCGCGTCAGTTGGTCGAGGACGCCGTCGCGCTCACCGGGACGGGCCGAGGCGGCCACGATCTGGAGCAGTCGTTCGTTCACCTCGGTCGCAATCTTGGTCAGGTCGGTCACGTCCGTCCAGACGTGGAAGTCCTTACCGAGCCCCCAGGAGCCGGCCGGCAGCTCACGGACACCCTCGACATGCCCGGCCGCGGCGGCGTCCGACAACGTCGACACACGCACCCCGGCCTCGGGAAGCATCGCGAGGACCGCCTCCAGGAACACCGGCCCCTCGTGCCAGTGGTGGCCGAACAGTTCGGTGTCGAAGGCGCACACGACCAGCCCCGGACGGCCGTCCCTGGCGTCGGCGAGTTCGGTCAGCCGGCGCCGGACGACCCCGACGAAGTGGGCGGCGTCCGTGCGGGCGGCCTCGCGGGCGGCAGCAGGTTCGTACGGTGCCTTGAGCTCCGGCGGGGTGCGCACGGAGGTGACCCTGGCCAGGCGCAGACCGCTGCCGTGGTCGAAGGTATGGAAGTCGCGGTACCACCCGCCGCCCGGATAGCCGGCCGTCGGCGACCACACCTCGTAGGAGACGCCGAGATCGCGGGGGAACGCGAGCACGCCGCTGCCGGCCACGTCGTAGGCACCGGCGGTCTCGCCGCCGACGGTCGGGCCGTCGATCACGAAGTGGGTGACGCCCGCGTCCGCGTAGTGCCGTTCGAGGCCCGGCCGGTAGGCGCATTCGGGGGCCCAGATCCCGCGGGGGCGGGTGCCCAGGCGTACCGCGGCGTCATCGAGCCCGGTGTCGAGCTGTGCCCGGACGCACCGGTCGTCCAGCAGGGACAGCACCGGATGCGAGGCCGGTCCGCCGAGCAGTTCGATGACGCCGTCGTCGGCGAGGCGGCGCAGCAACGGCGACGTCCCGTGCCGCCACCGTCCTTCGACCGCGCGCAGCGTCCGGGTGGCGAGCCGGCCCTCGTAGGCCGCGCCGGGTGCACCGTCGACCAGCGCGCCCTGGGCCCGAAGCTGCCAGTCCGCGGCCCACCTCGCCAGCTCGGACAGGCAGTAGGGATCGTCCAGCATGGCGGCGAGCACCGGGGTGATGCCGAGGGTCAGTACCCGGCGCCGGCCGGTGTCGGCGAACCGTTCGAGGAGGCCGACGAGGGGCAGGTATGCACCGGTCCACGCCTGGTAGAGCCATTCCTCGCCGACCGGCCAGGCTCCGGCGTGGGCCACCCACGGCAGATGGGTGTGCAGTACCAGGCAGAACGTCCCGATCGGCTCGGCGGGGCCGGTCGGAGTCCGCGGTCGACGGTTCATGGCCGCCGGTAGGCCACCACGGCCAGGTCGAGGCTGGACGCGACAGGGGTGTCGGACGTGTCGGGATGCAGTGCGAAGTCGCTGACCTCGATGCTTCGTACCCGTTGGGCCAGGGCGTCCGACCACTGCGGGAAGGGGCGGGCCAGCTGCGCGTCCACGATGGAGCCGTGGGCGTGTTCCCACGCCGCAAGCCGTGGCCCGTGCCGGACCCCCCACAGACGGGTCACCACGAAGTGCTTGTCGAGGAGCGAGACGAGTTCGTCCGGGGCCAGTTCCCGGGTGTGGTACGGATTCGCGGGCGTGTCCCGTCCGGGGGAGAAGGTCAGGCGGTTCGGGGTCGTCAGGACGAGGGTGCCGGCCGGGCGCAGCACCCGGGCGCATTCGGCAACGAACGCGGGCTGGTCGTCGAGGTGTTCGATGACCTGTAGGTTCGCGATCACCTCGGCGGCGCCGTCGGTGAACGGCAGATGCTGAAGATCTGCGCGGACGGGGCTGAGACCATGGTAGGCGCGGGCGACATGGCGGGTGGCGTCCGCGGCGGTGTCGACAGCGATGACGCGGGACGCGGACCGTGCCAGCATCGCCGCGCCGTAACCTTCGCCGCAACCGGCCTCAACGACCACGGCACCGGTGGTGAACGGGGCGAACGCGGCATAGGCGGCCTCGTGCCGTTTGAACCAGTACCGCTCGAACCACACCCCGGGGACGGTGCGTTCCCCGAAGACCGCCCATGCGAGCAGGGTTTCGTGATCTTCGGGTGTGGTAGGGGCTTGGTCCGTGTCGCGGTGCGGTGTCGCCGGTTCGTGCCTGACCATGAAACCCGACCTTACGCACTGATAACCAGGATCTGTCGGCAGCCCGCCCGCGTCTCGCCCGCGTCCCGCCCGGGACGCGGCCGCGACGCGGTCCGGTGAACGACGCCGAGTGACAATCCGGGGGCGCCGTCCACCGGACCGCTGGGATCAGGCCACCGTGGGGGTGGCCCGCAGGCCCCGTTTCGCGATCAGCGGATCGGTGTATGCCCGCCACTGGCGGACGGCGACGACATCGTCATGCACGGTCAGTCTCTTGTCGAGCTCGCGCAGTTTCTCGGTGATCCGGGCGGAATCCAGCTGGCTGGCGAGTTCGACCGCGCGGTGTCCGGCGTCCAGGGCCGCATCGAGGTCCGGGCTCGGCCGGCGCAGGTAGGAGATCGCAAGATCCGCCTCGGCATAGCTGCGGGTACGGGTCCGTGACGGCGCCTGGCGGATGCGGGACTCCAGCAGGAACGGCTCGGCGTCCCGCGCCTTGCCGAGCAGCAGGAGGCAGTGTCCCTTGCATTCGGCCACGTCCCCCTCGTTGTAGTGCGAGGCCCACGCCGGTCCGTCGTCGGGCGCCGCGCGGTCGATCTCCTGTTCCATGGCGAGCAGCTCCTGGCTGCATCCGGCCTCGTCGCCACTGCGGGCCAGCGCCCAGGCGTGCCTGTCGTGCAGCATCACCCGCACCGTGGGGGATGCCAGGCTGTAGGACCGGTCGATGGCGGCTCTGGCCATGGCGAGGCTCTGGCGGATCTGGCCGAGGCGTCCTGCCTGGTCGCTCATGCCGGCCAGGATCCGGCCGGCGAGCATGGCATCACCGGAGTGATCGGCAAGGCCCAGCGCCTGGATGTAGTAGCGCTGGGCAAGCGGCTGGCGGTCGGAGTCCTGGGCGAGCCAGCCGCCGAACTGGCTCAGCTCCGCTAGGGCGCTGAACAGGTCGGGGGTGTGGCGGGACTCCAGGGCAGCCTTGGCGCGGTCGTGCAGGAAGGCGACGACCTGTCCGCGGATCTCGCCGCTTCCGTAGCGGGCGTCGAGTTTGCGGAAGGTCTCGGTCATATCTCGGATCATGGACGCGGTCGGCATCGGGGCGACGGCGTCCTCACCGATCGTGTTGACGACGCCGGTCAGGCTGGCCAGCGCCGGGTCCGCGAAGGCGGTGGCGATGAAGGCGGCTCCGTCGTGAAGGAGATCGCGTCTGCGCATGTCCCTCCCTGAGAGTCCCGCGACGGTCCGAAGGGTTCCTGTGGGTTGCTCGGCCACGGCAAGGCCGAAGTCGTCGCTGGGGTAGGTCTCGCCTCGCCAACCAAGATCTGTCGGCGCGATCGGATAGCCGACCAGCGTGGACATCTCGGCGGCGGCAAGCTCGGCCACCATGGGGTCGCGGGGGCGCATACCGCGACGCCAGTGGCCTACGGTGGTCCGGGCGAGGCCGAGCTCGACGCGACGCAGACGCCGTGCGCGCTCGTTGACCTGCCGGGCGAAACGGGTGTCGGAGACGGACGCCTCGGCGAGCAGACGTCCGAAGAGGGTTTGGCTGGATAGGTTGACCGGTAGTTCTTCTTCCCTGCTCATCGAGCCCCCGTAGCTCTGTGAGTGATCTTGCATGGTGAATCGGCGGTCTCATAGTGACCGGACAGAACGTAGTGAAGCTGTCACAACAATGGAAGGGGTCGTGCAGAATCGCGTGCGAATGCACGCGATGCCTACCTTCGCCTCCTGCGTCGGTCGAGCGGGCTCCGGGGCGCGCCGACGATCATCGAGCGTCTCGACGATGCAGGTGCGACCATGTCAAGAGCAATGAACACCAATGAATGTGGCTACGGAGGCCCCGAGGCGTGAACATCGTCGTTACCGTCAAGCAGGTTCCGGATACCTGGGCGGAGAAGAAGCTCGATCCCGCAACCGGGACGACGGATCGCAAGAGCGTTGACAACGTCATGAACGAGATGGACGAGTACGGGGTCGAGGAGGCCCTGAAGATCAAAGAGGCCCATGGTGGTGAGGTGACCGTGGTCACCATGGGTCCCGAGAAGGCTCTGGAAACTGTGCGCAAGGCTCTGTCGATGGGTGCGGACAAGGCCGTGCACATCACCGACGAGGCGCTGGCAGGTTCCGACGCCCTGCAGACCTCCGCCGCGCTTGCCAAGGTCATTTCCACCCTTTCGCCGGATATCGTCATCACCGCTACCGAAGCGTCCGACGCCCGCGGTGGTGTGATGGGGGCACTCCTCGCCGAACGGCTCGGATTCCCGCAGCTCACCCAGGCCCGTAAGGTGACCGTCGATCCCGGCGCGGGCACCGTACGGATCGAGCGCCAGGCTGACAATGGCTACGCTCTGGTGGAAGCGTCCACACCCGTGGTCGTGGGGGTCGTAGAAAAGATCAACCAGCCGCGTTACCCGTCGTTCAAGGGCATCATGGCGGCGAAGAAGAAGCCGCTGACCACCCTGTCGGTCGCCGACGCCGGGTTGGCCGCAGACACGGTGGGGCTCGCCAACGCCGGGTCGACGGTGGCGGACGCCAAGCCCGCTCCGCCCCGTCAGAGTGGAACGATTGTCAAGGACGAGGGTGACGGTGGCACGAAGGCCGCCGAGTTCCTCGCCGCACAGAAGCTGATCTGAGGGGTCTGGTTCGATGGCTGAGGTTCTTGTTCTCGTCGAGCATGCGGACGGCGAGCCGAAGAAAGTCACCGCCGAGCTGCTGACGCTCGCCCGGTCGCTGGGTGAGGCGTCCGCGGTCTTCCTGGGCGCGCCCGGAACGTACGCGAAAGCCAAGGACTACCTGGCCCAGTACGGCGCCTCCACGGTGTATGTCGTCGAGTCCGAGGACGTCTCCGACTATGTGGTGGCCCCGGTGGCCGAGGTGCTTGCCAAGCTGGTGACCGACAAGGCGCCGGCGGCGGTTCTGACGGCCGCCACGCCGGACGCCAGGGAGGCCGCCGCGCGTACGGCCGCGAAGACCGGGTCGGGCCTGATCTGGGACGCTGTCGGCCTCACCCCGGAACTGGCCGCGACCCAGGGCATCTTCGGTGGTTCCACAATCGTCACCTCGAAGGTCACCAAGGGAACGCCGATCTTCGCGGTGCGGCCGAACACCACCACTCCCGAGGCTGCACCGACCACGCCGGTCGAGGAGAAGGTCGACATCACGATCTCGGACTCGGCCAGGTCGGCGAAGATCCTCGACCGGGTGGTAGAAGCCAAGTCCGGGCGTCCGGACCTCACCGAGGCGCAGATCGTCGTCTCCGGCGGTCGGGGTCTCGGGGCGGCCGAGCACTTCGCGCTGGTGGAGAAGCTGGCTGACACTCTCGGTGCCGCGGTGGGCGCGTCCCGCGCGGCGACCGACGCCGGCTGGTACCCGCACCAGAACCAGGTCGGGCAGACCGGCAAGACGGTGTCGCCGCAGCTCTACATCGCGGTCGGCATCTCCGGCGCGATCCAGCACCGGGCCGGGATGCAGACGTCCAAGACCATCGTCGCGATCAACAAGGACCCGGAGGCTCCGATCTTCGAGTTCGCCGACTACGGCATCGTGGGTGACCTGTTCAACGTCGTCCCGCAGCTCACCGACGCGGTCGAGAAGCACAAGGCATAGTCCCGGCTTCTTTTCACGGACGTTCCGGCGGCCGGGTGTTCCTCATCGGGAACACCCGGCCGCTGTCATTTCTGTAGGTGGAAACCGTTGCTATGACGACAGTTTCCACCTACAGCCGGTGGGGGTTTACCGACATCTGTAGGTGGAAACCGTCGCTATCACGACCGAAACCACCTACGTCCGGGCTACGTGAAGGTCAGGACGCCCCGGATGGTGTCCCCGCGGTACATGTCCTCGTAGCCGAGGTTGATGTCGTCGAGCTTGTAACTGCGGGTCACCAGCTCCTCCAGCCTGAGCTGACCCGACCTCCACAGTGACAGCAGCTTCGGCACGTCGTAACGCGGGTTCGCCGACCCGAACAGGCTGCCCCGGATGCTCTTCTCCAAGGTGGTCAGCTCCGCCATGGGCAGCGTCAGGTCGGTCTGGGTGAACGGGGCCATCGAGGTGAGCACGACCGTCCCGGCCTTGCCGGTCAGCGCCATGGCCTGCCGGATGGTGTCCCTGCCGGGCACACCCACCGTGATGATCGTCGAGTTGGCGTACCGGCCGTGGGTGAGGTCGCGGACCAGCTCGAACGCCTCGCTGTGGGACGCCGCCACATGGGTCGCCCCGAACGTGGGGGCCTGCCGGCGCCTGAATCCGGCCGGGTCGAGGGCGATCACATGCTGGGCGCCGGCGTGGCGCGCGCCCTGCACGGCGTTGGTGCCGACCCCGCCGACGCCCATCACCACGACCGTGTCACCGGGCTTCACCTCCGCCGCGTACACGGCCGATCCCCATCCGGTGGTCACCGCGCAGCCGACCAGCGCGGCGAGCTCCAGCGGGATGTCCTTGTCGATCCGGATGACGGACGCCTCGCCGCATACGGTGTGCCCGGCGAACGCGCCTACCAGGCACATCAGGCGGGCGTCGCCGCCGCGGACGTGGTGACGGGAGGTCCGGTCGAGTTGGAGGCCGACAAGCAGATGCGCGCCCAGGTCGCAGAGGTTCTGATGCCCCCGCGAGCACGACGGGCACCGGCCGCACGCGGGGACGAAGCTCAGTACCACATGGTCGCCCTCACGCACCGATGTCACACCCGGACCGACCTTTTCCACGACACCGGCCCCTTCATGGCCGCCGATCATCGGGAAGCCGTAGGCGGGCATGTCGCCCAGCCGCAGGTGCTCATCGGAATGGCACAATCCGGTCGCGGCAAGGGCGACCATGACCTCACCCTTGCGCGGGTCGTCCAGATCGATCTCGTCGACCGTCCAGTCCTCGCCGTGCCCCCAGATCATTGCCGCCCGAGTCCGCACCGGATCCTCCCTGAGCCCTTCCTGTGGTCCACCCGCTGATCGGCCGGACCTGTCCCTTCTGGTGATGTCGCCTATCCGGTGAAGCCGGCGTCCACGGGCACGACCGCTCCGGTCAGCGCGCCCGCGGCCGGTGAGCACAGCCACCCGACCGCCTCCGCCACCTCGGCGGGGTCGAGGATGCGTCGTTGGAAGGCATGCTGAGCGAACTCATCGACCCCGTCCAGGTCGTAAACCCGCGCGGTCTCGGCGAGCATCATCGTGTCCATCGACCCCGGGCATACGACGTTCGCGGTCACCGTTGTGCCGGCGAGGTCCGCGGCGAGGCTGCGGACCAGCCCGACAACGCCGTGTTTGGCCGCCGAGTACGCGGCGAGGCGTGCCAGCGGACGGGTGCCCGCCGCCGAGGAAACCGCCACGAACCGGCCGGCGGGCGCGGACAGCAGCGCCGGTACGGCCGCCCGGACGAGGTGGAACACGCCATCGAGATCGACGGCCTGCAGCATCCGCCAGGTGCGGTCGTCGGTCTCCCACAGCGGCGGCCCGCCCGCGATCACCCCGGCGACCGCGACCGCGGCGTCGAGGCGACCGAACCTGCCGCGGGCGATCCCGACCGCGGCGTCGAGATCGGACTGGACCCGGACGTCGGCCCGCACGGCCACCGCCTCGGCGCAGCCCGCCGCGACCTTCGCCAGATCATCCCAGGTGGCGTACGGGTAGCCGTCGGTAGCGGGCTTCTGCGGGGCGGCGGGATCGGCCGCGATGTCGGTGAGTACGAGCCGGTACCCGCGCTCGTCTAGGGCTGCCGCGACCGCGGCCCCCAGACCGCGGGCCGCGCCGGTCACCACCGCGACCGGGCTTCCTGTCACCGGGTCTCCTCCCGTCGGTTTTCATCCCGTCGGGTTTCGTCCCATCGGAGGACGGCTGCGACCAGGTCGTCCACGTATGCGTGAAATATCAGGGCACCCTCGGCCGGGGACGCTCCGCTCGGGTCGCCCAGCACACCCGAGGGGCTCAGCGGCCGGACCCCACGGCGGACCAGCTCGGCGAGCGTCGGTGACGGGCCGGCGACCGCCCGATCGAGACGCACCAGGTCGGATGCCAGGTGCAGCATAAGGGATGTTTCGACCCGTCCGGCGTGCAGGTCCGTGTCGCCGGACGGTACCCCGACCCTGGCGGCAAGAGCCGACCGCGGCGCCCAGGCGAGGACCCGTCGTCCCTCGGAACGCAGCAGTGTGACCGCCTCCCGCAGCGCCGAGGCGTTGCCGCCGTGCCCGTTCACGAACACCACGCCTGATGCCGTGGCGTCCGCGGAACGGGTCAACTCGACCAGGGCCAGCGCGAGAACGCGGCTACCCAGCGACAGCGTCCCGGGGAAACCGGCGTGTTCCCCGCTCGCGCCGTAGGCCAGCGCCGGGGCGGCGAGGACGCCCGCCACCCGTGCGGCCAACCCGTCCGTGAGCGCCCGCGCGATCCGGGTGTCGGTGTCGAGCGGCAGGTGCGGCCCGTGTTGCTCGGTGCTCCCCAGCGGTACGGCCAGCAACGGTGACTCCTCGGACAGCTGTGGCCAGCAGCGCTCACCGAGGTTGTTCGTCAGCGGTTTCGCCAGGGGTTTCGCCGGGGGTTTCGCCGGGGGTTTCGCCGGCGGTGAGATAGCCCCAGTGCCGCAGGGCGACGAGGATGCGGTCGGCTGCCTCCGGTGGATCCAGGCGGATGATCGTCCGTTCGAGGTGGCCACGGGACTCCCCGGCACCGGTCAGTTTCCGGACGCGTTCGCGGGCTGGCAGAGTCTGATCCGGAGGGAGCAGCACCTTCGGTCGGGGACGCAGTGGTGCGCCGGTCGCCGGCAGTGACGCCGGGAGAGCGACCCGCACCACCTCGATCGGCGCGCTGCGGGCCGCGACCACCGCGCGCAGCCCGGCGCGGCGCAGCGCCGCCGTCCCGGGATCCACCGACAGCACGGCCGGTGCCCGTACCCGCAGCCGTTCCCGTCGGCCTCCGTCGAGACGGCGTTCGGCTTCGACGACACCCGGCGTGGTCGGGGTGAGGGAGAGCAGACCGAGCGCCTGTGCCGCACCGACCATCCCATGATCTCCGTCTGTCCCGCGGCCTCCACCGAGCCCCGCGGCGACCAGCGCCGGTACCGCGCCCGAGCCACGGCGCGGGGACCAGGTGCCGGCCACCACGATGTCCCGACCGGCGGCGTCCCGACCGGCGGCGTCCCGACGCAGGGCCGCGACCACTCCCGCGGCGACCACCCGTGGGTCGGCGTCGGCGCCGGCATCCACCCGGATCGCCGTTGCGGCGCCGGCAGCGAGTGCTTCCCGCAGCGTGGCGTCGGCGGCGGGTGGTCCGACGGTGAGCGCGCGCACCGGCGCGGACCAGGCGTCACCGAGGCGCAGCGCCCATTCGCAGGCTGCCTGGTCGGCGGCGGACAGGCCGGACAGCCGCTCGTCGACCGTCACCTCTGCGGTCAGCGGGTCCACCTCGACCGCCAGCGGCGAATGGGCCACCAGCACGGTGATCCGGGGCCGAGGCATGCCGGTGGTTTCAGCCGTGGCGGTGGTTTCAGCCGTGGCGGAAGACGACACCGCGACCCCCTTCCGGGTAGCTCCAGGCGATCGCGCCCTGTTCGCCGCAGACCATGTAGCAGGTGCCGCATTCGAAGCACTGCTCGTGGTTGAACAGGATGCCGCCATCGGATTTCGGTACGAACAGGTTCGCCGGGCAGGCGGTCACACATGCCTTGGTGGTGCACTTCTCGCACACGGTCGAGTCGACGGTGATGTGCGCCTTCTCCGTCACATCGAAGCGCACCGTGTCCATCCGGTCGGCGAACGACAACGTGTCCGCGGACGACGGCCGGGCGGGCCAGCGCAGGAAGGTCCGGGTACTCATGGCGCGGTCCCCTTGAGTGGTCGTCATCTGGTTGATCAGCCGAAGGTGCGCAGGGCGGCGGCCCCGTCCCGGACGAGGTCACGTAGTTTCACGCCGGTGGCGCGCATCCGGTACCGCGCGATCGCCATAAGACCCCGTTTCGGATGCGGGTTCGTCACGGTGAACATGTCCTCGACGATCCCGCAGATCAGCTCCGGGTACTGCTTTTGCATCCGGTCGCCGAGGACGAGCGCTGGAGCGCGGCGCAGCTTCTTGTGGTCGGCGAGCACGAACGACGACTCCAGGCGTCGCCGGTAACCGGCGAGTCCGCGCACGGAGGTGTTGTGCGCGTCTAGGGCCTCCACCGCGGTCCGGCCGGCGGCGGCGCCGGAACCGATCGCGAAGTTGACCCCTTCCAGCCAGATCCCGGCGGCCAGGCACATCGCGGCGGCGTCGCCGGTGACCAGCATCCCGTCGGCGACCAGCGACGGCATGGCGTCGTAGCCCCCCTCGGGGATCAGGTGCGCGCCGTACTCGACGAGTTCGCCGCCCTCGACCAGTGGGCGGATCGCCGGGTGGGCCTTCAGCCCGGCGATGAGGTCCTCGGGACGCCGCCCGGATGCGGCGAGGTCCGCCACGGACAGGACCACGCCTACCGAGATCGTGTCCAGGTTGGTGTAGACGAACCCGCCGCCGCCGACCCCGCCGGTCCCGCCGAGGATCTCGATGTCGACGCCGTCGCGGTCGCGTACCCCGAAGCGGGCCTCGATCTCGCCGCGGGGCAGGGACAGGACCTCCTTGGCGCCGAGGGTGAAGTGGCGGGCGCCGGCGTTCGGGTACAGGCCCGCCTCCTTCGCCAGGAACGAGTTCACCCCGTCCGCGGCGATCACCAACGGTGCCCGCAGGTCACCGTCGGGACGGTCGGTGCGCACGCCGATGATCCGCCCGGAGGTCGGGTCCCGCAGCAGCCCGGTCGCCACCGTGGACGTGACGAGGGTGGCGCCTTCCTTCTCGGCCAACCCCGCGAGCCATGCGTCGAACTCGGGCCGCAGCGCGGTCGCGCCGTTGTACGGCGGGCGGCCCCAGTTCTGGTTGCGGAAGTCGATGGCGAGGGCCCGCTCACCCGTCAGGATCATGGTCTGCCGGCGGGTGACCCACCGCTGGATGGGCGCCTGCTCGGCCCAGTCCGGTACCAGCTCGTCGAGCACGCGCCCGTAGACGACCCCGCCGTAGAGGTTCTTCGACCCGGGGAACGGCCCGCGTTCCAGCAGCATCACGGACCTGCCCGCCCGTGCCACGACCAGTGCGGCCGCCGCGCCGGCCGGCCCCGCACCGACGACGATCACATCCGTGTCGTACCCGGAGCCGTACCCGGCGTCCGATGGTTGCGGTGCGGGCGATGGGACCGGGTTGGTGGACGGCCGCGCCGGGGGCATGGCCAGATGCCCGTCCGGATAGCGGTCGTTCCAGGACGGTGAGCCGCTCACGGCGTGGTCCCCTCCTCGTCCCCCATGGCGACGTTTCCGGTGGTGCTGTGCGCGACGGCGACGGCGACGGCGACGGCGACGGCGACGGCGATACCGGCCGGGCCGGACAGCCGTCGTCGCAGCTCGGTCACGACCGCGGGGGCGTCCGCGATGATCGCGAGATCGGCCATGGCCATCATCGGCGCGCTCCCGTCGGTGTTGACCGCGATCACGTGGTCCGGGCTGCCCAGCCCGCTGGTGTGCTGGACGGCTCCGCTCACGCCGAAGGCCAGGTAGAGCCGGGGTGTCACGATCGCCCCGGTGGTGCCGATCTGGCGTTCGAAGGGAATCCAGTCAAGATCGGCTACCATCCGGGTGCCGCCGAGCGACGCGCCGATGGCGGCAGCCACGTCGGCGAGCAGCGCGAACGCGTCCGGGCCGCCCATTCCGTGCCCGCCGCCGACGATGCGCGACGCCTCGGTCAGCGCGATCGTCGCCGGATCCGCGGCCAGCACCTCCAGGACCTCGGCGTCGGATGCCGCATCCGGGTGCGCAGGCCTCGGCGAGATCGTGCGGATGCGAGGGACGCCCGGGCACGGCGCGACTCCGCGGACTCCCGGTATGAGGGTCGCCACCACCGGTCCCCGCACCGGTGAGTGCTCGGCGAGCCGTCCGTCGTAACGATCGGCCACGATCTCGCCGGTGCGCACGGCGATGGCGTTCGCGACCAGTGGCCGTCGGAGAACCGCGGCGAGGCGTGGGGCGAAATCCCGCCCGTCCGGGGACGCGGGCATGATGATCACATCCGCGCCGTCGAGTTCGCCGTCGAGTTCGCCGTCGAGTTCGCCGTCGAGTTCGGTCGCCAGAGCCGCGGACCAGGCGGCCGGTGCGAACTCGCCGGCCTCCCACAGCAGCACGTCGGCCGCGGCGGTGAGGCCCGCCACCGCACCGGCGACGCCGTCACCGACGAGCAGTACGCGTCCACCGGCTTCCGCGGTCACTTCATCCGCGCCCGCAGGCAGCACCCCGCGGCGCACCACGATTACACCAAGTAATGAACCGGTTGAGGTGGTGGACATCTACAGGTTCCTCCCGATCCGGTCGCCTTCGATCACGGCGGCATGCGCACGGCGCGGTGCCACGCAGTCGCCGATCCGGTGGACGGGGATTCCGCCAGTATCACGCAGAGCGATGTACAGGTCGTCGTCCGGTTCCTCGGGCACGGCTAGGACGACGTGGTCGAAAGCTCGCGCCGTGGTCGTCCCCGTCGGGTGGAACAGCACTTGCAACCCAGTCTCGTCGAGGCCCAGCACCACACTGTCCGGTGTCTGGTCGATGCCCTTCGCGGCTGCCCGGATGTTCCAGCCCTCACTGTCCAACGTCACGCCGAGGCCCTGCCCGACCTGCATGTCCGGTGAGATCACCTCGACCTGGCAGCCGCGGTCGGCGAGCAGTTCCGCCACCGACGTCGCATGGTGGAAGCCGATCTCGTCGACGATAGCCACCCGGCCCGACGGAGACGCCGACCCGTCGAGGACCGCCCGCAGCGAACAGACCCGCGCATCGTCGGGGGCCGCCCACCACGGCCGGGCCGGGCGGCTGCCGGTGGCCACGACAACCACGTCCGGACGGTGGTCGCGGACGTGGTCGACGTCCATCCGGATCCCGGTCTTGACCGTCACACCGAGCGTGCGCAGTTCCGTGAGCTGGTTGCGGACGAGGTCACCGAACTCGGCGCGGCTCGCAACGCCGGCGGCGAGGCGCACCTGCCCACCCGGTTCGTCGGACGCCTCCACCAGGGTGACGCGGTGGCCGGCACGATGGGCGCTGATCGCCGCCTGCATGCCGGCCGGGCCGGCGCCGACCACGAGCACGTCCCTGGGCTTCACCGGGGTCGGCAGGATCAGCATGCCGGCCGGGCTGCGGCCATCCGGACCGGATTCGATGCTGCTTTCGGCGGCCCGAACCGCCTCCCGGCCGGTCAGCGGGTTCTCGATGCAACCGAGCCAGCGGTTCAGACCCATCCGTCCGACGCATTCCTGGTTGCATGACAGGCACAGGCGGATGCTCTCGGTTGCCCCGGCGCGGGCGAGGCGGGCGAAGTTCGCGTCCGCGATCTGCCCCCGGACGACGCCGACAAGGTCGCAGTGGCCATCGGCGAGCGCCCGGTCGGCCTGCAACGGGTCCTTGAACCGGCCGACGCCGACCACTGGAAGGTCCACGGCCCCCCGGATCGCGGACGGGATGAATAGTGCATACCCGGGCGGGACCGCCATCGAGGCCTCGATCATGTAAAGGGTCGAGGTGGCGGTCCCGATGGAGGTGTTGATGTAGTCGACGGCGCCGGTCGCCTCGACCATCCGCGCGACCGCGACGCACTCGTCGAGGGTGATGCCGCCTTCGATCAGCTCGTCGCCGCACAACCGGACACCGAGAGCGAGCCCGGGGCCGATCGCGTCCCGCACCGCGCGGACGATCTCCAACAGCAGCCGGGCCCGGCCCGTGAGGTCACCCCCGTAGCCGTCGGTACGCCGGTTCGTCGCCGGGGACAGGAACCCCCGCACGATCGAGGAGTGCGAGCACTGCAGCTCGATCCCGTCGAAGCCGCCCTCGGCGCAGTTCCCGGCGGTCGTCGCGTAGCCGGCGACGACCTCGGCGATCTCAGCCTTGCTGATCGCTTTGGGAACCTCCCGAAACAGCGGGTCGGGCACGGCCGACGGTGCCCACACCGGCAGCCGGGAGAACATCCCGGACGCCTGCCCGCCGTTGTGGTTGATCTGCGCGAAGATCGGAACGCCGTGTCGGTGGACCGCATCGGTGATGCGCCGGTAGCCCGGGATCGCCGCCCGGGAAAAGCCGTGGATCAGTTTCTCGTACGGCCAGTCCGTCGGATGCACCGAGTGTTCCTCGGTGATGATCAGTCCGGTGCCGCCGGCCGCCCGGGTGGCGTAGTAGGCGGCGTGCTGCTCGGTGGGTAACCCGTCGGCGGCGTAGTTGGTCAGGTGCGCGGAGAACACGATGCGGTTCGCGACCGTGACCGGCCCGAGCCGAAGCGGGCTGAACAGATGCCGGTACTGACTCATCGACCGATCCTCCGGCTCCCCGGGCTCAGGTTCGTCCGGTCCGGGTTCGTCCGGTCCGGGTTCGTCCGGTCGGGGTTCGTCCGGTCGGGGTTCGTCGACCGGGACACCCCGTCCCCGAGCGCGAGCGCGGCCCGACGCCCCTCCAACACGGCTTCGTGGATGGTGCGGGGTGCGACCGCGTCCCCGACGACCGTCCCGGGTGCCGCCTCGATCTCCTCGGGTCCGAGCGCAGGCAGGTCGGCCGTGTTGGTGACCAGCGTCGCGCACGCGATCTCGACCGCCGCGTCGGAGAACACGTCCTCTCCGTACAGGACCGTGCCTTTCAACTGGGTGAGGCGGGTCCGTTTCACCAGCTTCACCCCGGCCTGGTGCAGCCGGACGTTCGCCGGGGCGAGATCACCGGTCCGTGACAGCTGCGTGCCGACCACCGGATCCGGCGAGACCAGGGTGACGTCACGGCCGGCCCCGGCGAGCCGCTCGGCGACCGCGATCCCCGTCGAGTTACCGAGGGGGTCCCACACCACCACCGGACCGTCCACTGTTGCGGTGTCCGAACCCAGGGACGCCGTGGTCAGCAGCGCCCGAGCGGTCAGCACGACCGCCGCGGCTGCCGGGACCTCGGCGGTGGATTCCCCGTCCCATCCGACGGGTTCCGGGCCGCCGATCGAGATGGGCTGCTCGCCGTCGCGGCCACCGATCGCCACGATCACCGCGGCACCCCCGGCCGTCCCGTCGGCGGCAGTCCAGTCGACGTCCGCCTCGACGCCGGTGCGAACCTCCACGCCGAGCCGGCGGCACTCCGACTCCAACCAGTCGGTGAGACGGGTCAGGCGGGACCGTCCCGCGCCGGCGGCCGCCGCGACGACCGCTCCACCGAGCCGAGGCGCGCGTTCCAGCAGTGTCACCGGATGCCCGCGCAGGGCCGCGACCCGGGCAGCCTCCAGACCGGCCGGCCCCCCGCCGATCACCGTGACCGCGACAGGCACCCGCGCCGGGCCGACCACCACCGGATCGGTGGTCTCGTGGCCGGACGACGGTTCACCCACGCACGACACCAGCGGGTTGCGGTTGTCCCGCACCTGGCAGATCTGGTTACACAGGATGCACGGACGCGGGGCGCCCCCGGCCCGCACGGTCACCACCAGGCCGGGGTCGGCGATCTGCGCCCGGGTCATCTCCACCGCGTCGGCGACACCGGCGACGAGTGCCTCCTCGGCCATGTCGACGTCCACCACACTGCCCTGCAGCACGACCGGGACCCCGGGGCCGTCCGGGCCGCGCAACGCCCCGCGGACCGTGGCCGTGAGCTCCCGGTTGAAACCGGGCTCGACGTGCATGTCCGGCCGGGTCGCCGACACCGTGAAGATCGATCCGCGGACGACCGCCAGGTAGTCGTACATCCCGGCGAGGGCGCGGGCGATCCCGACGGCCGTTTCGGGGGTCACGCCCGCCCACGGCGCCAGCTCGTCGCAGGACAGCCGCAGCCCGACGATCGCGTCCCCGGCAGCCTCCCGCGTGGCGGCCAGGACCTCCCGCGCGAAGCGCAGCCGGTCCGCGCCGTAGCCGTCGTCCCGGGTGTTCGTCAGGCCCGACAGGAACTGGCGGACGAGGCTGTGCTGGCCCGCGTTGACCTCCACGCCGTCACAGCCGGCGGCGAGCGCGGTGCGGGTCGCTCCGGTGAAGCCGTCCACGACCGCGTCGATGTCACCAGGCTCCATCGACTTGGGGATCTCGCGGGTGTTCACCTCGGGTATCCGTGACGGTGCCCACAGCTCCCGCTGGGAGTACGCCGAACTGCCCTGACCACCGGAGTGTCCCAGCGCGGCGATCAGTAGGGTGCCGTGCGGGTGGACCGCCTCCGCGATCGCCCGCCAGCCCGGACCGCAGTCCGCGGCCAGCGGTGCCCGTTCGTACGGCCAGTCCGACGGGTGGACGGACGCCTCCTCCGTCACGATCACACCCGCGCCACCGGCCGCCCGCCGGGCGTAGTAGGCCACCGACCGTGACGAGAACGCCCGGCCTCGGCACAGGTTGGTCTCGTGCGGCCCGAACAGCACCCGGCTCGGCGCGTTCCGGCCGCCCAGGGTGAGCGGATCTGTGAGCAGCATGGTCGACCCCGTCATCGGTGAAACCGTCCGACTTGCCGTGTCCTCAGGTATCAGCTAATTCAGTAACGATATTTATATTAATGACACATATAACTCTTTGGCGAGCGATGGGCGACGAGCGGCGTCCCCGGCTCCTGTCGAGGTGTGCCCAGGCCGGCGGGCCGCAGAGCGTGTGATCCCTTCCCTGGTCGGAGGCCGGGCGGGTTGGAGATCAGGAGGAAGACGGAGCGGAAAAGTTCGGGGGGCGCTTCTCCTGACGCGCGAGGATGGCCTCGGCAAGGTCGGGCCAGCCGAACGACTCACCCATCAACCGGACGCTGGCCGCAAGCGCCTCGCCGCGGGAACGCTCGGCGTCGGCGTACACCTGGCTCTTGATCGCGGCGAGGGACCGGGGCGAACAGTTGTGCGCCAGGTCGCGGGCGTAGTCGAGGGCGGCGCTGAGAACCGTGCCCGCCGGCACCACCCGCTGCACCAGGCCGAGGCGGTGCGCCTCGTCGGCGTCGATCGTCCGACCCGACAGCAGCAGCTCCATCGCGTTCGGCAGGCCCAACAGCCGTTGCAGCATCCAGGAGGTGTTGTACTCGGCGACCAGGCCCAGCCGGGCGAACATGGTGGCGAAGGTCGCGTCCTGGCTGGCGATGCGGACGTCCGCTCCGACGAGCAGGCCGAATGCGATCCCGGCGACAGCACCGTTGACCGCCGCGACCACCGGTTTGCGGGTGCGGATGGCGGCGTCCACGGTGGCGGGGGTGCCCGGTAGGAACTTCCGCAGGGTTTCCTCGCCCTCCGCGAGCAGTCCGAGGTCCGCACCCGAGCAGAAGCCCTTGCCCGCGCCGGTGAGCACGATGGCGCGCACCGCCGGGTCGTCGTCCGCCTCGTGCATCAGCTCGACGTAGCGGTCCACCATCGCCGGCGTGAGCGCATTGCGCTTCTCCGGCCGGTTCAGCGTGATGGTGGCGACGCCGTCGGCCACCTCGTACCGCACCGCGTCGACTCGGTTGTCTCCGAGTAGATCGGTCATGCCGGACTCCTTCGTGATCGGCCGGATCACACCTGCATCCGTGCGGCATTCAGCAGACCAGATGCGGAGCCCATGTGCACACGACGGGCCGCTCAGGTACCCCCGGAGACTTCACGGCGCGCGGGAACGGACCGCGACGGACGGGGACGGGACAGCCCCGGGCGGTCGTAAACCGGGGCTGTTGTTGACGGCGCCGTCAAAAGCGCATCTCGCCGTTCTCGACGCCGTCGATGAACGCGGCCCATTCGGCGCGGGAGAAGGCGAGGACGGGTCCGGTCGGGCGGGTGGAGTCGCGGACGACGACCCCGCCGTCGAACTGGCCCGCCTCGACGCACATGCCGCCTGCGCCGTTGGAGAACGTCGAGATCCGCCAGTCGACGGCGTCGGGGTTGAAGCCAGCGAGGCTGGGCTTACGGGTACGGGTGCGGTTCTCGGACATGGCTGATCCTTTCTGTGGTGGGGGTTGGTGCACGCGCCGGCCCGCACCTCACG
Organism: Frankia sp. Cppng1_Ct_nod; assembly: GCF_920656135.1. NCBI lineage: Bacteria > Bacillati > Actinomycetota > Actinomycetes > Frankiales > Frankiaceae > Frankia > Frankia sp. Cppng1_Ct_nod. Next base: position 57,118 of record NZ_CAKKTK010000006.1, read on the forward strand.
CCCCATTGACGAGGCAGGGGCGGGGCAAGGCGGGCCGGCGCGCGTCGGTCAGGTCCCCTCCGGGCGCGGAGTACGGCCACACCCGAAGGGGCCTGGTCTCAGGACCCCTGGCGGGGACGGAACGGAAACGTGATCGGGACGACGCGGACGTCAAGGTTGCCGCTACGGGCGTGATGGTCAGCGGCGGAGACGGTCGGGAACGGCAGGACGACCTCGACGGGCTGTCCGTTCTCGCCGTAGACGATGAGCGCGTAGAGCGTCGCGTCCGCCGGAACATCCCCATGCGTCGGAACCTCGGGTAAGACGTGCCGGACGATCCGCGCCGACACCGGTGGCCGGCGACTGAAGGCTTTCGGCTGGGCCATGACATCCCCCGTTCGTGTCCTGCCTGCGTGGCCCGACCGGTTATGGTGCTGACGCGACACATTCCATGACGGTGCGCGACAGACGGCCAGCTGTGACCCCGTGAGTACGCCGTGACGTGCCTGTCACGTGAGCGTCACGACATGCACATCACGTCACAGCAGACGGAAGGGGAAACGGTGGAGGATCAGGCTGCGGTCGCATACCTCGCCGGCCGCATCCGCGCACTACGTCTCGCTGCGGGCATCAGTAGCCTCTCCGAACTGGCCCGGCGTACCCACCTGGACCGGGCCGCGATCAGCCGGGCCGAAAACGGCCGGTACCTCCCGTCGGAAACGGTCGTCCGGGCCATCGACACCGCGGTGGGCGCGGGCGGAGAGTTGCTCGAGCTCCGTGCGCGGATCCAGCGGGTACGGCTCGGTATCGGCGAACCGCGGGAAGAGGTGGGTTCCACGGACCGGCGGCAGATGTTGGGCACGAGTGTGTTCACCATGCTGTCCACGCTCGCCGCGGACACGTCCCGGGACATCGCCCGTGCCGACCCCGATCCGCTCGTGCTCGTCGACATCGACGATGACATCGACCGGTTCGTCGCGGTCTACGCCACCACCCCCCACGCGGTACTCATCCCCCAGGTCGAGCGACGCTGGGTGCAGGTTGACGTGGCATTGAAGGGCCGGAGCAGCCTCGCCGTGCACCACCGGCTGAGTCTTGCCGCCGGGCGGCTGTCCTACCTCGTCTCCCGGCTGGCCTTCAACCTCGGTGACTTCACCACGGCCCGGCATCTCGCCGTGCTCGCCGGGCAGTACGCCGGGCATATACAGGACGCGGTGTTGCTCGCCTCGGTCGCCGGGATGCATTCGGGGATCGCCTACTACCGGAAGCGGTACGACGTGGCCGTGTCGGTCTTCGACGGCTACCCGCCGGACCCGCCCTATCTACAGGCTCGGAACGCCGCCTACCGGGCCCGCGCCCATGGCCGCCTCGGCAACACGACGGCGGCACGGGCCGAACTGGCGTTGATGCACCGCTGTCTGACCGACGACCCGCCCCAACCGGGAGACCTCCCCCTCGGGGAGGCGGCTGCGGGCATGTTCACGGCGGGCACCCTCGGGTCGATCGGCGAAGGGGCGGAAGCCGAACCGTGGGCCCGCCGGTCGGTGGCGGCCTATGAAACCGCCGGGCCGCGGGCGAACCGGGAGGAGTGGGGGCACGCCCTGCTCACCCTCGCAACCTCACTGATCCGCCGGGACCGGCCGGAACCGGAAGAGGCGGCCCGGATCGGCGTCCAGGTCTTGGACGTCGTGGACAGTCATCCCACCCATACCGTGACCCAGCGGGCCGGGGAGATGCTGGGCATGCTGGCCGACCATCGCAGCCTGCCCGCGGTGGTCGACTTCCGCGAGCGGCTGGCAGCCGCACCCCGCCCGGCGCTGACGGCATGAGCAGCGAGTTCGGCGAACCGACCGTCATCGTCGTGCCTACCGTGGTCACAGCCCGGCTGATCCTGCGCTGCTGGCGACCGGCGGATATCGATCCGTACGCGGTGATGAACGCCGACGACGAGACCATGCGCTACCTCAACGGCACCTTCGACCGGGACGGCACGCAACGGCTGATCACCCATCTGATCGGGATGTGGGCGCTGCTCGGGCATGGCATGTGGGCGGTCGAGGACCGGGTGTCCGGTGAGTTCCTCGGCCGGGCCGGGTTGTACTACGGCCCGGGATGGCCCGGGGTCGAGGTCGCCGTGTCGATCCGCCGGGACCGCTGGCGGCAGGGACTCGGCACCGAGGCGTGCCGTGCCGCGATCACCTGGGGATTCACCACACTCTCCCTGGACGAGATCGTTACCTTCACCAACCGGGACAACGCCGGGATGAACGGGATCGCCCGCACGCTCGGGATGACCTTCCAGGGTGAAGCGTCGGCCATCGGCCCGTGGAAGGACAACAACGTGTATGCGATCAGCCGGGCCGAGTGGGGGACTGTCCCGCACGCCGCCCTGACTGCTCCTGGGGGAGGTAGGACGACGGTCGGTTGTGATGGGTGGGTCGAAGGAGCGTAGGCCATTCTCACGGCCCGCTGATTGCCTGTGTTCGACGGCCGGCCGGTTGCTGGCAGGCTGCGGTTCGCAGTCCGTCCGGTGTGCTCGGTGTCCGGTGAAACGGTTCGGGTTTGGTGGGTGCCAGGGGATTGCATCCGGGCAACCCACCGGCGCCGCCCCGGGGCCGTTCACGACGGCGCGCAGGCCCGCAGGCCGGCGGCCTCTGCTGCAGCGATCATCCGTTTGTCGTAGGTGATGAGGTGGTGGAGGCTGTCACCGGCGAGGAGTGCGGTGGCCAGATGGATGGCGTCCAGCGGGCGGAGAACCGCTGGGGGCAAAGTGCGCGCGAGGTCGAGGACTGTCGCCGTCACCGACACGGCAGGGATGGTGCTGTCGCCGATCTCGATACGGTCCGACCGGCGGACGGCACGGGTCGCGACGTCCACCGCGCCGATCGCGGTCAGGGCCCGCGCGGCCTCGACGGTGGTCAGCGCAGACGTGAGAAGCTCTTGGTCGGGGTGTGCGTCGAGATGCTTGACCAACGCGTCCGTTTCCGTCTCACGGCGGAGGAGCTTGACGACCGCACTGGTATCCAGATAGATCACTAACGCTCGTCCTCGCGCATTTCGTGCAGAACTTCTGTGGCGGTCCTGCCCGCCGGGACCGAGGGTAGGCCTCGTGCGGCGCTCGCCACGGCCGCGGCCTTGGCGTAGCCCGCCGGGGGAGGTTCAGGGATGAGGCCGTCCCGTACCCAGCGGGCAAGTAGGCGTTGGGTACGGGCGATAGGAATGATCTCTGCGATCGGTTCCCCGTCACGCGTCACCACCAGCCGCTCGCCGTGCTCGACGCGGTCGAGCACGCTCGCCGCGCGGCGACTGAGATCGCGAGCGTTGATCGACGCCTGCCCAGCTGTCATGTCTGACAGGATTTACTTCCGTCAGGCGCAGTGTCAAGCGCCCACGGGTAGTCCCCGATCACGATCGGGCGTTGCTCGATACCGCCGATGATCCCTGGCTTCGGCGACGGCACCGTCTTTTTGTGGTTCAGTTGGATCATTTTCCATAGTTGATGATGTTCGCTGGGTCGATGACGTCTATTGGTAGCTGCGTCAGGTTCTCTGACGGTGACAGGGGAGTGGATGGTGGGCTTACGGACCCGTCCCGGGGGACGTCGGCGCGTTACGGAGGAGGAACCAAACGGAGTGGTCGCCCCGACGGCGACGGCGACGGCGACGGCGACGGCGACGGCGACGGCACGGCTGTCGGCTGTACGGAGCTGGGTGCTCATCGCCGCGATGGGTGTGGCCGCTCATTCCGGTGCCATCGTCGTCGGCATGGTGTTCATTGGGGTGGCACTGTTTCTCCCCGATATCGCCGATGTTTCTGATGTCCCCGCTCGGCAACTCCTGATGATGCCGATCGCGGCGGCGGTGTTCGGCCTGCTCAGCGCCGCCGCCCGCCGTAACCGGCCCCCGGGCCGGGCCATGCGGCCGGCTGACGAACCCGAGCTCGCCGCGCTGGTACGCGGTGTAGCCGCGCAGCTTGACTTCCACGCGCCGCTGCTCGTCCGGGTCCTCCCCGTACCGGACGCGAGCCTGGTGCCGGTGAAGGTCTCCAACCAGCGCGGGTACGCGCTTCTGCTCGGCTGGCCGCTCCTGCGCCGCCTCACCGCGGCGCAGCTCACCGCTGTGGTCGCGCACGAGATCGCCTACCAGCAGAATCTGCTCTCCCGGTCTGACCGTATGTTGGCCGTTACGCGTGACATGGTCGAGGCGAGCCTGGACAACCGGATCCGCGTGCCGAGGGCCCTGTCCGCACGGCTCCTGCGTGCCACCCGGGAATCCTTCTGGCATGCCGAGATCGTCGCCGATGCCCGGTCCGTGGAGGTTGCCGGGACCGCCGCCGCGCTCGGCGCGCTGCGGCAGGTTCCCATCATCACTACGGTGTTCGAGCACTTCGTAGAGGACTGGGTCTGCGTGCTCGCTGAGGACGGCTGCTATCCGGAGGATCTCTACGACGCTCTTGACGCGGCGTTGGACGACCCGCACGTCGTGCGGCGAACGGTTGCCGCGGTGGCCGACGACGAAGCTGTAGACCCCTACTCGGCCGCCAGCCACCCGCCGCTGCCGATCCGCCGTGCCGCGTTACCCGAGGGGGTGGGTGCCGGCCGGGACGACAGTCGGCCGGTGCCGCTGCGTCAGGCCGACGATGTGCAGCGGTGGTGCCTGCGGGAACTCTGCCCCACCGGGGGAGAAGACCCCGAGATGGGCAAAGGGGACAGCGAGGACGGCTTGGAGGAAATCGGGGCCGGGCGTGAGAGGCTGCGGCCCGCCCACGTGCTCGACACCTCCCCGGAGCGCTTCGACAGCATCGTGGATGCCGGTGCGGAGCTGATGCGTGCGACCGGGCGGGACTCGATCCCCGGCGCTGTCATCGCCGCGGTCGACGCCCTCGCGGAAGGCGGCTGGCCACGGCTGGCGCGGGCGATTGAACCCGGTGTCGGCTCCGCGCCGCCGCCGCTGCGCGCCACCGCCGTCCGGGAAGTCATGGTCGGCTGTCTCGCTCACACGATCAGCGGTCTTCTGCGTGATGCGGGGTGGGAGCGGGCCAGCCGGTGGCTGACCACTATGCTGCTCGATCCGGACGGTGCGGTCGTCGACGTCCGCGAGTTGATCGGGCAGGCCTTCGACAGCGGTGACCCGACACCCGTGCGGGTGCTGCTTGACGCTGCCACACCCCGGGCCGCGGCATGAGCCGGCAACGTCCGGTCCTGCGGGTGGCCGTCCTCGGTATCGTGACCGCGATCGCCGGCTTCGCGGTCATCGCCGTCCACCTCGGCTGGCAGGTCCGCGGCTATCAGGTGGCGCGGCATCGTGCTGTCGCGGTCGTCGACGGCACGGTTGTCGAGGACGGGATCGGTGACAGCGGTGACATCCGGGTCCGGTGGATCGAGCACGCCGGTGGGGAGCACGTGCAGCGTTTCCGGATCGACAACACCGACCGGTACCGGCAGGGACGCGTGTTCGCCGTCGCCTACGACCCGACCGATCCGACACCGGCCGGTTTCCCGGCCGATCCGCAGGAGAGCGCAGCCGAGGAGGACCTGATCGTACCGATCTGGCTCACCGGTGCCGCAACAGTCGTGATCATTGGGTGGTGGGTGTTGCGGGGCCTGCGGTTCCGGCGTTCCGCGGGGCTGCCCGGCCGCCCGGTGGCGGCCACAGTACTGGCCGGGGAGAGGGCCAATGGCGCGTGGGCGTTCCTGGGCGTCAGTACCTGGATCGCCCTGGCGGCCTCGGATGGGGTGATCAACCTCCGCAGACCCGATCGCTGGCAGCGGGTGATGTGGCACCCGGTCGTGGACACGCTGCCCGGCCGGGTGGACACGCTGGTCCACGGCGACCTCTCCTCGGGGAGGCGCGTTGTCGTGGAGATGTCGGACGGCACCCGCCTGGTACCGGTTGGTCGCCTGCGACACCGTCCACCCAAACGGATGATTCTCAACGAGCATGCCGATGTGCGCGTCAGCGTTGCGGACTCCTTCATCCTTCCGCAGGACGCGCCCGCGTCGCCGGCCCACAGGTGGTGGCGGTGGGGGATGGTGCTCGCCCTCGTCGGCGCGGCCGTCGGTGCGGCGATGAATCTCCTTTTCGGTGGGGGTGCTGACGGAGGCGTTGCCATTGTCCCGTTCGCTGTCGGGATCTCCGCGCTGCTGGTCAACGGCTGGGCGCTCGCCGGCACCGAGCCCTGATCGTTTATAGGATCCGGTCGCGTGTGAGAGGCGGAACATGGACTCCGGCCCGGTCTATAAGAATGATCGACTTGCCGTTTATTCATGGAATGGCCTACCCCGCAGGACGCGCCGTGAAGTAAGAAGACATGCGCGGGAAGGGCGCCTTCATCCGGAACCTCGGGTTGCGGAGATGTCCGTCGAATGGGCGGGAGCAGTCCTTCGCAAGGTGCCACGGAAAGAGCGTGTGATCGAGTTCAACGTGAACTTCATGTACATGGTTACATGCATAGTTTTTTCGGTGATCGTCGATTTTTTGACGGGGGCGGACGGTGCTTTTCTTGGTGGCTTCCCAGGGGGTTGGGGGCAGCACAGTCTTCTTGAGAAGAGAACTGCTCGGCGAATTATGAACCTGCATGAAGAAAAAACGGATGTTGGTCTTTGACGGCTTTTCACGGCAGCCCGGATGCGGATACGTCCCGGTGGACGGGGCCGCTCACGTCAGGGCGGACCGGCCGGGTGCCGCGGTGACCAGGCCGAGTTCTCCGGCGGTGACGGCCAGGCGTTTGTCGTAGGTTACAAAGGCGCTGATCGTCTTTCCTGACGCGACGAGCTGGTCCGCGGTGGCCAGGTGGATGGCGTCCAGTGACCGCAGGTGGGGGAACGGGTAGGTGCCCGCAGTGGCCCGGACCGCGTCGTCGATGTCCAGCCGGTCGGGACTGAAGGCGTCGCCCGGTCGGCGGGCAGCGTCGCCTGATTCGGCCGGTCGGTCCGGTCAGCGATTGTCGGCGATCACGTGCCCGGCGGCGATGGTAAGGGCGACCAGCTCGGCGCTCAACATCCGCAGTGCGGTCCGGCCGGGCTCCGCGAGCAGGCAGAGGTCCGCCGGAGCGCCCGGGACGACCCGCCGGGGAGGCCCGCCGGGTCGGACTGCGTCGCCGAGGTACAGGGCGAGGGCGGTGGCGGCGTCCACCACCTCGGCCGGTCCGATCAGGTTTCCCGCCGCCGTGCGCCGAGTCACCGCGGCCCGCATCGACCGCCACGGATCCGGATCACCGAACGGGGCGTCCGTACCGGCCGCCACCGCGACCCCGGCACGGCGTAACCCCGCGCAGCGGTACAGCCACGGGAGGTCCTCGCTGTCGACCTCATGCAGGTACTGCTCGCCGCGTTCGGTGATGAAGTGCGGTTGGGTGACGACGGTCAACTCACGCTCGACGAGCTGATCCACCAGATCTGGTGGGATCACGGCGCCGTGCTCGACGCGGTCACCCGGGTGACCGGCCCCCGGTTCGTCGTCGGCGGCGTCGAGGACGGCGAGGGTGAGGACGAGGGCCGCGCGGGTCACGCAGTGCACGGCCACCGGACGTCCGGCCATCCACGCGGCACACACCTGGGCGACCAGCGCGTCGAACTCGACCGGCGCACCCTCGTCGATCACGATCTTCACCGGTCCCGGGCGGATGCGCGGGTGCTCCGGTGCCACCAGCGCGGGGCCTCCGGTCAGGGTCAACCGCTGGGGGAGCTCGCCGCGGGTCACGGCGGCGGCGAGCAGCTCGACCTCCTCCGGTCCGGTGCCGGCGGTGGCGTCGGTCACGCCGGTGACACCGAACGTGGCGAGTCGGCGTCCAACGGCGGCCAGATCGGGCGCCGGTGCGGGGGGCAGCCGCTCGCGCAGCCAGCCGTCCAGCCGGAACAACCGGCCGTCGATACGTCCATCCGACCCACGCCCGACCCCGGGCAGCCCGCCGGCCGGGATGTCGGCCGGGAGGCCAGCGGGAAGGTCTGCATCGTCGAGGCCGACCGCGGCGGCGGCGGCCGAGTTGAGCATCCACAGCGCCCCCGAGCGGTGCTGCACCCGCACGGGGACGTCCGTGACCATCGTGTCGAGATCCGTCCTGGTCAGCGCGCCGGCCACGCTGTCGTGGTAGGCCACGCCACGGATCCAGCCGCCGGACGGGGTGGTCGCCGCAGCCCTGCGCAGGGCTGCAGCCAGTTCCTCACGGCCGTGCACGACCGGTGGGCCGCAGACCACCGAGCCGTGCGCGGCGGCCAGGGCGAGCAGGTGGATATGGTGATCATGCAGGCCGGGGAGGAGCATCCCGCCCCGGGCGTCCACGACCCGTTCGCCGGGCTCGCGCGAAAGATCCGGGCCGACGGCGGTGATCCGGTCACCGCGGATCCGCACGCACGTCCCACCCCGCCCGTCGACCTCCGCGTCGCGGATCAACGTCCGCTCAGCGTCCACGTGGCACCGGATCAGCGTCCGCTCGGCACCGGATCAGCATCGGGTCAGCTCCGGATCAGCATCGGGTCAGCTCCGCGAGGACGCGTGAGGTGTCCGCGCCCAGCTCCGGTGCGGTACCGGCCGGGGTCCGGTGTCGTGGGGGAAGCACCGGCTGCCGGCAGCCGGCGGCCTCCACGAACCATCCGCGGTCCCGGCCGGTGTCCTCACCGGCGTCGTCCGACCACCGGGCGACCGGGTCGCGGTCCGGAAGTCTCCGGCGGGTTCCGAGCAGTGACCCCGCCGCCTCCCGCATGGCGATGTCGACATGATGGCCGCCTCCGCCGACCACGCACGCAAGCGCGGCCACCGCCGCGTACAGCCCGGTCACGGGGTCCGCGACCGCGTCGCCGAGGAAGACCGGCGTCCCGTCCGGACCGACCGCGACCAGACCGGCAGCGGCCGCGGCGTCGTCGCCGAACGCCACCCGCTGCCGCCACGGGCCGGTCCGCCCGTAGCCGGTGATGCTCACCCAGGTCAGCGTCGGATGCCGGGCGAGCAGGTCGGCCGGGTCGATACCCAGCTGGGCCAGCGCCCGCGGCCGGGACGCCTCGATCACCACGTCGGCCCGGCCGATCAGCCGGATGAGGGCCGCCCGGCCGTCGGGCGTGTGCAGGTCCAGTGCGACGCTGGCGTGGCCGGCATGCAGCAGGTCGAAGAACTCCCTCGGTCCGGACCGCGCCCCGTCCGGACGCCGGGTGCTCTCGACCTTCACGATCCGGGCGCCGGCGAGCCCCAGCAGATGCGCGCACAGCGGACCGGCCCACAGGGACGACAGGTCGACGACCGTGACCGGCTTCGCCGCCGGGACGAGCCGGCGAACCGGTCCGGACGGGTGCCCTCCGCGTCCGGCCGAGGGCACCGGATCGTCGATCGCCCGGTCGTCGATCGCCCGGCCGTCGAGGAGGAACGGGGCGAACGGGAAGCGCTGGCCGCGCGCGCGGGCCTGTTCGTCCGACGCCGCGGATTCCGGCTGCGCAACCTCGGCCACGGGCAGGCCGAGTAGCTGTCCGTGTTCGACCATGCGCCGCGCCGGCATCGCGGCCAGCGTGGCCGTGACCGCGCGCCACGGATCATGATGGTTCCGGTCGGACGGCTCCGGGTCGTCACGGCAGCCGGCGATCGACAGCCAGGCCGGCAGCAGATCCAGGTCCGAGGCCCGGGCCAGGTTCACCGCGACCCAGCCGTCCCGGGCGGGCAGCAGGCGGGCGGCGCCGCCCGCGGACCGCCGGCCGCCGCGGGTCAGCCGGCTGACCGCGGCCCGTTCGCCGAGCAGCGTGCCGGCGTCGACATCCATGGCCACCTGTGCACCCCGCGTCGCGGCCAGTAGCCGGAACACCGCCATCGCGCCGTCGAGACGCGCCATGATCGGCAGAGCGGGCGCGAGCGGAGCGCTGTCCGCAGGGCCGGTCAGCTCCATTGCGCCCGAACGTGCCCAGGCCTGCGCCGCCGGAAGATCTACTATCTTGGTCGGGTCGAGTACACCCGCCACCGGATCCTCGGCCGCATGCTGCCGGACGACCTTTGCGCCGAGGGCGTGCAGCAGCTCCCGAGCGGCGGACAACGTCACCGAGCCGACCTGCGCTTCCCGTTGTGCCTCGGAAGGGGCGGTGAGGAAGGTCAGCCCGGACAGGGGAAGACCCACTCGTCCCACCTCCCGTCCTGACGCCGCTCCGCACGCTATCGGGGTCCTGATAGTCCCGGCTACGGCTACGGCTACGGCTACGGCTACGGCTACGGCTACGGCTACGGCTACGGCTACGGCTACGGGCAACCGGCAACCGGCAACGGCTACCGTTTGCCCGTGCCGCTACCGCCCGTTGCCCAGGCAGCATCACTCACCCCGGCCCCACCGGTCGACCTGCTGCCGGCCGACGCGGCAGCGGATCTCGTGGACGCGGTGTCCCCGACGGATCTCGTCGACGTCCTCGGCGGGCTGCCGCTGCTGGCCGTCGACCTGACCGCCCCCGGTTCCGACTCCGGTTCCGCCACCGTGACCCCGGCGCTGGAGCGGTTGGCCCGAGCTCGCCCGCCGGTGGTGATCGTCGGGGTGGTCACCGGCGGGCGTCCGCCGGCCGGCCTTCCGGTGGGTGCTCCAGACATCCTGCTCACCGTGGGCGCGGGGGAGGACGCCAAGAGCGTTGGAAATGCGGCGGTCGTGGTGCCCGACGTCGGTGAGGCGCTGGCGAGGCTCGCCGGCCAGGTACGTGAACATCCGCTGGCCGCGGTCACGCTGACCGGTCTGTTGCGGTTCATCCCCATACTGTCCCCGCTCGACGGCCTGGTCGCGGAGTCGCTCGCGTACTCGACGCTGCTCGCCGGCCCGGAGTTCGCGGTCTGGCTCGCGCGCCGCGGCCCGATGCGTCACCGTGACAGCGCCGAGCCGGTGCGGGTACGCCGGGACGGTGGTCGGCTGCATCTCACCCTGAACCGGCCCGAGGTCCGCAACGCCTACGACACCGCGACCCGGGACGCGCTGGTCGCCGCGCTGCGGGCGGCGCGGGTCGCGGGAGATGTCACCGAGATCGTCCTCGACGCGGCCGGGCCGGCGTTCGGCAGTGGCGGTGACCTCAGCCAGTTCGGTACGGCGCCCGATCCCGCGACCGCGCACGGCGTCCGGGTCGGCGCCAGCGCGGCGGCTGAGATCGTTCGGTTTCCCGGCCGGGTCACGGCCCACGTCCATGGGGCGTGCGTCGGCGCGGGTATCGAACTGCCGGCCTTTGCCGACCATGTGGTGGCCTCACCCGACGCGGTCTTCCAGCTGCCCGAAGTCGGCATGGGGCTGGTGCCGGGTGCGGGCGGCACGGTCAGCGTCACCCGGCGGGTCGGGCCTGCCCGGACGGGGTGGCTCGCGCTTTCCGGCGAGCGCCTGGACGCGTCGACCGCGGCCCGGTGGGGCCTTGTCGATGAACTTGTCGTCGGCAGGACCGCCGGCGAGACGGCGGGCTGACGAGACCGCGGGCTGAACGGCCCGTTCGTGAAGGCTGCGCGCGGGTCGCCTCGGGCCTACTATGTGGACATCCTATTATCTGCTATCCAACTACATGCGGCGGAGCGTGCCTGCCGCTGGCTCGGAGGTCAGAAGGATGAGCGCAGCCGACGGGTCCGCTCTGCACGTGCCGCACAACCCGGTGCGGATCGTCACCGCGGCCTCCCTGTTCGACGGGCATGACGCGGCCATCAACATCATGCGCAGGATCCTGCAGGCCCAGGGCGTCGAGGTGATCCACCTCGGCCACGACCGCGGGGTCGACGAACTCGTCACGGCCGCGGTCCAGGAGGACGCGCAGGGGGTCGCGCTGTCGTCCTACCAGGGCGGGCACGTCGAGTACTTCAGTTACCTGGTGGAGCGGCTGCGGGAGCGCGGTGCCGGCCATGTGCGGGTGTACGGCGGGGGAGGGGGCGTCATCGTCCCCGACGAGATCGCCCTGCTGCACTCGCGTGGCGTTGCCCGGATCTTCTCCCCCGAGGACGGGCAGCGTCTCGGGCTCCCAGGGATGATCAATCTGATTGTTGCCTCCTGTGACACCGATCTGACGGCCGAACCGCCCTCGGTACCGGCGGTTCTGACCGGCGATCAGGGAGCGCTCGCCCGGGCGATCACCGTGTTGCAGGCCGGCGGTTCGCCCGAACTCGCGGCGCAGCTGCGGGCGGCGGCGCGCTGCGAGGCGCCCGTTCTCGGTATCACCGGGACGGGCGGGTCCGGGAAGTCCTCGCTCACCGACGAGCTGCTGCGCCGCTTCCGTGTCGACCAGCAGGACAAGCTGCGCATCGCCGTCATCGCGGTCGACCCGACCCGCCGCCGGGGAGGTGGGGCGTTGCTCGGCGACCGTATCCGGATGAACGTGCTCGGGGACGCCGGTGGTTCGTCCACGGTCTTCTTCCGCTCCCTGGCCACCCGTGGCGCAGGTGGTGAGCTGCCCGAACGCATCGGCGACGTGATCGCCGCCTGCCGTGCCGCCGGCTACGACCTGATCGTGGTCGAGACGCCGGGGATCGGGCAGGGCGACACCGGGATTGTCGATCTGGTGGACGTCTCGCTGTACGTGATGACACCCGAGTACGGTGCCGCGTCCCAGCTTGAGAAGATCGACATGCTTGACTTCGCCGACGTTGTCGCGATCAACAAATACGAGCGGGCCGGAGCTGCGGATGCCCGCCGTGACGTCGGACGCCAGCTGGTGCGCAACCGGGAGGCCTTCGGCGCGTCCTGGGCGGATATGCCCGTCTTCGGGACCAGCGCGGCCCGGTTCAACGATGACGGGGTCACCGCGCTCTACCAGCACCTGACCGGCCTGCTTGCAGCCAAGGGGCTGCCGCTCGTCTCCGGGGTGCTACCGAAGGTGACGGTCAAGGCGTCCTCGGGGCTGGCCACGGTGGTCCCGCCGGCCCGCGTCCGCTACCTGGCGGAGGTCGCCGAGACCGTCCGCGCCTATCATCGGCGCAGCGCCGAGCAGGTCGAGGCGGCACGCCGATGCCAGCACCTCGCCACTGCCCGCCGCGAGCTCGCCGCGGCCGGTCATGATCATACCGGGCTCGACGGTCTCCTCGACGATGCCGAGAAGGCCCTGGACGCCGGGGTCCGCGCGCAGCTGGAGAACTGGCCGGCGACGGTGACGGAGTACTCCGGCGACGAGCTGGTCTACACGGTCCGGGGGAAGGACATCCACACGCCGCTGCGCCGGGTGACGCTGTCGGGTACCTCGATACCGCGGGTGGCACTGCCCCGCTTCGACGACCAGGGCGAGCTCGTCCGCTTCCTGCGCGCGGAGAATCTGCCCGGCCGGTTCCCGTTCACCGCCGGTGTGTTCCCGTTCAAGCGGGCCGGTGAGGCGCCGGCCCGGATGTTCGCGGGTGAGGGCGACCCGTTCCGTACCAACCGGCGGTTCCACTACCTGTCCCGGGGCGCGCAGGCCACCCGGCTGTCCACGGCGTTCGACTCGGTCACGCTGTACGGCCGTGACCCGCACGAACGCCCCGACATCTATGGCAAGGTCGGTACCTCCGGGGTGTCGATCGCGACCCTGGACGACATGTCGGAGCTCTATGCCGGTTTCGACCTGTGCTCGCCGACGACGAGCGTCTCCATGACGATCAACGGGCCGGCGCCGGCGATCCTCGCGATGTTCCTCAACGTCGCCGTCGACCAACAGCTCGACGCGTTCCGCGCGGAACAGGGCCGGGAGCCCACCGCGGAGGAGACCGTCGGCATCCGGGTCCGCGCGCTGGCGACCGTCCGGGGCACGGTGCAGGCCGACATCCTCAAGGAGGACCAGGGGCAGAACACCTGCATCTTCTCGACCGAGTTCGCGCTGCGGTGCATGGCCGACGTGCAGGAATGGTTCATCTCCCACGGTGTCCGCAACTTCTATTCGGTGTCGATCTCCGGATACCACATCGCCGAGGCCGGGGCGAACCCCATCAGCCAGCTCGCCTTCACCCTCGCCAACGGATTCACCTACGTCGAGGCGTACCTCGCACGCGGCATGGACATCGACGCTTTCGCGCCGAACCTGTCGTTCTTCTTCTCCAACGGCCTGGACGCGGAGTACACCGTCATCGGCCGGGTCGCCCGGCGGATCTGGGCGGTGGCCATGCGTGAGCGTTACGGCGCCTCCGAACGGTCCCAGATGCTCAAATACCACGTCCAGACGTCCGGCCGGTCCCTGCACGCGCAGGAGATGGACTTCAACGACATCCGCACCACACTGCAGGCCCTGTGCGCCATCTACGACAACTGCAACAGCCTGCACACCAACGCCTACGACGAGGCGGTGACCACCCCGACCGAGCATTCGGTGCGCCGTGCCCTGGCCATTCAGATGATTATCGACAACGAGTGGGGCCTGGCGGGTAACGAGAATCCGTTGCAGGGCTCCTACATCGTCGAGGAACTCACCGACCTCGTGGAGGAGGCGGTGCTCGCCGAGTTCGAGCGGATCTCCGAGCGTGGCGGCGTGCTCGGCGCGATGGAAACCGGCTACCAGCGCGGTCGCATCCAGGATGAGTCCATGCTGTACGAGCAGCGCAAGCACGACGGCACGCTGCCGATCATCGGGGTGAACACGTTCCTCGACCCGGACGCCGACGGCCACCCGCGCGGCCCGGTGGAACTCGCCCGTGCCACCGAGGACGAGAAGCGTTCCCAGCTCACCCGGCTCGCGGACTTCCATGCCCGGCACGTGGAGGAGGCGCCGGCGGCGCTGCGCAGGCTGGGGGATGCCGCGTCAGCCGGTGAGAACACCTTCGATGTGCTCATGGACGCGGTCCGCGTCTGTTCGCTCGGGCAGATCAGTGACGCGTTCTTCGAGGTCGGCGGCCAGTACCGTCGTAACGTCTGATCTGTCCGGTGGGCCAAAGGCCGCGCGATCATGTTTCTCCGCGCGGCCGGAGGCCTTGGCCTGATCGATCTGGTGACCAAAGGCCGCGCGATCATGTTTTTCCGCGCGGCCGGAGGCCTTGGAGCGACCGAGTTTCCTGAGGTGCCCGTGTCCTATCCGAAGCCGCTGCCGTTCGACCCCATCGAGGAGGCGCGCCGGCAGTGGACGGCGCACGGATGGGCCCAGGCCGCCGACGGCATGGCTGCGGTCACGTCCGTGATGCGGGCGCAGCAGATCATCCTGGCTCGGGTGGATGACGAACTGCGCTCCTTCGAGCTGACCTTCGCCCGGTACGAACTGCTCATGCTGCTGCTGTTCAGTCAGGCCGGATCGTTGCCGATGAGCAAGGTCGGTAACCGCCTGCAGGTGCATCCGACGAGCGTGACGAGCGCGGTTGACCGGCTCTCCGCCCAGGGGTTCGTCCGGCGCATCCCGCATCCGACGGACCGGCGGGGGACCCTCGCCGAGATCACACCCGCCGGACGGGAGGTCGCGACCGCGGCGACCGCCCGGCTCAACGAGAGCGTCTTCGCCAACCCGGATCTTTCGCCTGAGCAGATCGCATCGCTCGTCGACATCCTCAAGGAGTTTCGCGGTCGCGCAGGCGACTTCTGACAGCTGGCGGTTTTCAGGACCATCACGGTTCATAAGCTGACGGCCCGCATCCTGGCACTGTTGATACCCGGTCACGTGGTTCATCCATCACAGGTGTCGGTAGGGCTGGTGTGTCACTCCCGTTGGTGGCACAAACGCAGACTCCATCGATCGGCTCAACCCGTGGATGCTCGTCACGCCGGCGATTCCCAGCACTGCGAAGCGAGTGGGTGCGCCGGTGCGGCACAACAGGCCGTCACCGCATCGATGCCCAAGCCGCGGTGGCTGCCGATCCGGCTGAACGCACCCCTGCAGGAGGTTGTCGATGGTCGTCCCAGCACAGGGGGCCGGCCGGCCCTCGACGGCCGCAAGTGGGCCGGGCCGGAGTACACCTCCCTGGCACGCCACCTCGACACCGCGGTCGGTGGGCAGACACAGGCTGCTGGCTTATTTCGACGACCTCGTCCTGAGGGTGGCCAGGACCGGACGCGGGAGTGGATACCTGCTCAGCGGCGAACGCGGTATTGGCAAGAGCCATCTGGCCAGGATTTTCACCCACCGAGCCGAGCAGAAGGGGATGGTCACCTTCCGCGGGCGCTGTGTACCCGGCGGATCGCCGCTGCGATCCCTGCGGGAGTCCCTGCTGCGGGCGGGCGACGGACTACCGGACCCCGTCGAATTCGATCAGCGTACTCCTGCGGAGGTGGTGGCAGAGCAGCTTATTGTGCGGTGGACGAGCAGGCAGGGGGGGCCAGCCGCGCTCGTGGTCGTGGAGGACCTGCACCACGCCGACCCCCGTACCCAGGAGGTGCTGCTCTACATCTCCGACCACCTCGATGAGGTTCCGTTGATACTGGTGGGCACTGCGCAATCACCAGCACGGCTCGGATGGCCGATGGTCGAGGAGGTTTGCGGCAACCTGAACTACCTCGACGGGATCATCCCCCCGCTGGCTCCAGCCGAGGTCGAGGAACTGGTTCGCCATCGCATCCCCACCCCGGACCCACAGGTCATCGACTTCCTGCACCGCTGGAGCGACGGCGTTCCGCTCCACCTGCTTGACCTGCTCGACTGCGTCCACGACCTTGCCACCGCCACCGCCACCGCCACCGCCACCGCCAGCGACCTGTTCACCGCGCCGGTACCCCGTTCGCTCGCCAGCCGGGTCCTGCTGGGGATGGCCGGATTGGACGATCACGATCGCCATGCATTGCAGGTGATGAGCTTGTTGGGCCCCACGTTCGGAGCCGAAGCCGTGCAGAGGACCGCCCGGCTTCCCTCCGGGATGACCGAACGCTCCATCAACCGGCTTGTCGAGCTGGATATCGTCCAGGCCTGTCCGCTCGGAGACCGGGACGGTTTCGGGTTTCGGCACGCGCTTGTCGGCGAGGTGATCCGGCACACGATGTCCCCCGACCAGGTGCGCTCGCTGGGCCCCGCGGTGGCCGAGGTTCTCCGCGACCAGGCGCGGCACGAGGTGGAGACCGATCTGTCGCTGGCACGGCGGAAACTCCAACGCGCCGCGGCAATCCTGGCTCCGGGTTCGCCGGAGCACACCGAGGTCCTGACGGAGCAGCTCGACATCGTGTCCCGTATCGGCGACGCCGGGGCCGAACGGGCGCTGCTGTCTTTCCTACGCCCCAGCGTGCAGGCGCACGGTACCAGCGCCGGTCCGGGACCTTTCGGGCTCTACGGGTTGGTGGACAGCGTGGACCAGGTGCAGGTCCTGCTCCGGGCGGCAGCCACCGCGCTGACGCTGGCCGATGACCTGACGGCGCGTCGGCTGGCCCTGCGCGCGCTGCGTGCAGCTCTGGACCTCGCGCTGCCCGCTCTGGTCTGCGAGGCACTTGACCTGCTGGGCTGCGCCTCTGAACGGCACGACATCGCCGCGGCAAGACGGGCGTACACCAGGATGGCCAGGGTTGCGGTCCTACACCGGATGACCTACTGGGACATCCATGCCAGGGCGGGAAGTGCCGTCGTGCGGATGCTCACCACCGCCGACATCCGCGAGTTGCGAACCGTGCGGGATCTGGCGGACCGGACGGGCCTGCGGGCGTTGACGACAAGGCTGGAGATCCGGCTCGCGCAGGCCCTCGTGCTCTGCGGGAACGGCGACGAGGCGAAGGTATGGGCTGACTCGGCCGGACTCGAAGCACGGCGGCTGTCCCTGCCCCACTTACGCGGCCAGGCGCAGGGACTGTTGCGCCTGGTGAGAATGGTCGAATCAGAGCGCGCTGGCGCGGACCGCGGCATTGACGGCGACCACACGCTCGTGGATGCGATGGAGGCGCTGGTAGCGAACGACATGGTGTCCCTGGCCCGGGCGCTCGACACGCAGGCCGATGCGGGCGTGTTCCCCGAGGCCGTCGTTCCCTTCTGCTGGTCGGGGCTGCGGCGGCTCGCCCATGCTCTCGAGGGGACCACTGCGCCTGCCGGCCCTCTGCTGTCGACGGCCGACCGTGGCCTCGGCGCGTTCGGTCTGGCCGTCGTAACGGGGCGCACGGGGGACCGCGCGCAAGCCGAGCGCTGGGCCTGCGAGGCAGTGCGGCTGCTGCGAGGTTTCGACTGGTGCAGGCATCAGGGCCAGCTCGCAGTGGCGGAGGCGGCCGCCGACGCCGGTTGGGGGGCTCCGAAAGAGTGGCTGCAGGAGGCGATCGCCTACTTCGGCTCCTGTGGACACCTTCGGCTGGTCCAGCAGGCGCGTCAGTCGTTGCGCCGCCTCGGTGCCCCGGTTCCGCGAAGGGGCAGAGGCACGACCACCGTGCCCTACGCCCTGGCAAGCGTCGGCGTGACCACCCGGGAGATGGATGTGCTGGACTTGGTTGCGCGCGGATTGTCCAATCAGTCGGTTGCGGACCGGTTGGTGTTATCCACGCGCACCGTCGAGTCCCATCTGCGGAATCTGCTGACCAAGACCGGTTGCCAGAACCGTGCCGATCTGGCCCGCTTCCGTAACGCCAGCATGAACCTGCCCGCGACGGAGATATCAGGCTAGAAGAACATGAACGGCCGGCTGAACGGGACGGCGGTCCGGTAGTGACGTGACCTGACCTGACGCGACGGCCTCACGCCGTCCCGGACGGCTCCGGCTTCCTCCCGACGGCGACCAGGGCGAAGCGGGGCAGGACGCACCGCCATTTCGACGGGCCCAACCGCTCGACGACGCATTCACCGACATGGTCTCCCATGCCGTTTCCCATGCTGTTGAACCGGAATATCCGGCGTGCGAGTTCGAACGCCACCATCGAGGCGCCCTCGTGCCCATGGGCCGCCACCAGCTTGTCCAGCCCGTACATCTGCACCAGGTAGCGGCCCAGCGCGGCCCGCGCCGCCCGTTCCGAGGTCCCGGTCACCACGATCGGGTCGAACATCCAGTTCGTCGTCACCGTGCAGAAACCGGAGCGCACGAGACACTCTCGCATCTGGTCAACGGTGAAGTGCGCGTAGCGGTGGCCGGTCGCTGACTGTTTGTCCACGACATCCAGGAACCAGGTCGCCACGGGCGACCCTTCGGCAAAATCGTGCAGCACGAACCTGCCCCCAGGCCGCAGCACCCGCCACGCCTCGTCGGCCACGTCCTGTCGCTCCGGCTCCGGCACGTGGTGGCTTCCGTATGCGAGGAGCACACCGTCGACGCTTCCCGAACGGAACACCTGCCGCTGGGCACGCTGCCGGACTGCCGGAGCACCCGCCGCCCACGCACGAGAGACCATGAACGAGGCCGCGTCACAGGTCACGACCGTCGCGTCGGGCATATCGGGGCGCAGACAGACCCGGTGGAGCAGCCCATCGCCGCCCAGCAGGTCCACAACGACCGGCCGATCGCCGCCTGCGGGGCCGACCACCAGGGCCATGAGGTGCCGGATACCGATGATCCGCGCCTCCGGGTGCGCCTGCTGGGCGTCGACGTAACTTTCGCCTCGGCCGCCCTGCTCCGCGGAACCAAAGTCGTCACGCTCCCCGTCAGTCGCCAAGCCGACGGCGCGTTCCTCGTCGATCAGCGCGTACACGTGCGGCCAGGTCTCCCGTAATGCCCGGAGCTGGGATCGCTGGTCCCCCGTGTCAACCCGTGGCAGGGCATGCCCCGTCATGTCCTGCCTCGGGACCGCGCATGCGGGTCGGTGTACTCCGCGGGCCGATTCCCCCGTGACGGCCCCATGCCCCGTCATGCCCGGCCTCCCTGCGCGGGGGCGCCGAGGCGGTGGTAGCCGTTGGCGGCTCGGGCCTCGGACAGCGGCAGGCCCGCCCGCAGCGCGGCGAGTACCCGGCCCTCCAGATCATCGATCCGGCGGATCTCGGTGGCGAGGGTATCGACCATCTCGGCCGGGACAACGACGATTCCCGATTCGTCCGCACACACCCAGTCTCCTGGAGCGATGGAGGTGCCCCGTACGGTGACCGGCTCCTGCATGGCGGCCAGCCTGACCCGGCCGCGCCCGGATTTGACGCACGTGGCCGCCGCCCAGATCGAGTAGCCGATCTCGGCGCTGCCCGCGACGTCACGGCAGGCTCCATCGATCACCGTGCCTGCGACGCCGCGCGCATGGGCAACTGTGGTGACCAGGTCGCCCCACACCGAGCACCAGTCGCGGCCCGCATTGTCGATCACGACGACGGCCCCGGCGGGCACGTCGTCGACGAAGTCGCCGATGCTGCCCGGCGAATCCGCGGACACGACCTCGTAGCGCAGGGTGAAAGCGGGCCCCACGACCAGTCCGCTTCCGGTCAGCCGACGCAGACCGGTCACCGCACCGTCACGATGGAGGACGTCCATCGCGTCGGCGATCGTCGAACAGGTAACGGTGTCGTTCAGGCTCCGCAGCAGGGAGCCGCTGACGTCTCCGGGTGAATTCGGGTATGGCACCTCGTTTACATCCACGGTTCGGACAGTGCTTCGGCGCGGCCGTCCGGGACAAGATTCCGGCGCCAAACTCAGGGCACTGGGCAGGATCGCGGCGACCGGGGGCCGGCGGCGGCATCGCGTGTCGTGGATACCCATCCGTTAATTCATTGTCATCTGACCTTAACTCCGGCGTCGACACGGATGTCCGCCCGGGACGGTTCCCGTAGCGTCTGCGTCGTTGCCACGGTGATCATCACCGTCGGCCGTCCGACTCCGACAGCGGAGGGCATCCGGGTGACTCGACGACGCCGAATCGCGTACCTCTGTCTCACGGTTCCACACGACGACCTTCCCGATGTGGAGGCCGCGTTCGCCCGGCACGACACGGATGTGGAGATCGTCAAGCTCGCCGATGCAGATCAGACCGACTGGAGCGGCATCGACCTGCTGAGCCTACGCATGCTGCGCTATTTCCACCTGGAGCCGGACCTGATCCCGCGTATCGACGCGCTCTGCGCGCGGGTGAGGGCGAACGCTCCCGGCGGCCTTCCGGTGGTCAACCCGCCCGGACTCGTGGCCAGGGGGCTGGACAAGTTCGACTATCTTCCCAGACTCGCCGACGCCGGGGTCCCTGTTGTGCCGACCGAGTGGGTGCCCCGGGGAACGCCGGCCACCCTCCACGCCATCCTGGACCGGACCGGGTGGCGGCGCGCCGTGGTCAAGCCGACGCTGTCGGCTCGCGGCTGGAACGCTTTCCGGGTAACCCGGGTCGAAATCCCGATTGATGACCCCGACCCCACCGCCGACCATCCACACCTCACGCTGCCCGATCATCCCGACGCGGTGGCCGGGAGTAGCGCCGAGCGTCGGTTCGCCGAGCTGACAGCGATGACGACAGTGAGCGTGCAGCCCTTCGTCGATGAGATCACCACTCGCGGCGAGACGTCCTTCGTCTTCATCGGCGGGAGGTACAGCCATGCGATCGCTAAGTCGGTTGCCGAGAACGGCTGGATCGCGCACGAGTCCTTCGGCGGCGTCAACAAACGTGTCGAGGCCATACCCGCACACATCGCCTGGGCCGAGGAGCTGCATAGCCTGCTGTGCTCATGGTTCGAGCAGCTGCGGTACGCACGGATCGATACTCTGCCCGCCCCGGATGGCGGCCTGCAGTTGCTGGAATGCGAATTGGTGGCCCCCCGTCTGTTCCTGCGTGAGGGCGGTGCGTTGGATCGCTATGCCCGCAGCATGCTCACTGTCGCCGCAACAGCCTGAGCCGCAACAGGCATGACCTGAGGAGAGCAACACATGGACAGCCTTTCGCGCCCGGCGACGATGGAAGAGACGCGCACCGAGGTGGTGGTGGTGGGCGCGGGCATGGTCGGACTGCTCGCCGCACTGGGACTGGCGAAACGCGGGATGGACGTGACGGTCATCGACGACGTGGTCAACCAAAAACCCAGCTACAAGGTGGGCGAGTCGTTCCTGGTCTCCACCGGAGTTCCCCGTATAATCGGCGAGCTCGACGACTTCCTCAACGACGAGTGTTTCGTCAAGCTGGGCGTCTGGTTTACCTATGGCGTCCAAGGTCAGCGGGAGTTCCGACCCAAGTCGGAGTGGGTCGTCGCCGCCATGTCGGAGTTCACGCTGCGGGAGATGCCCGACGACTTCCGTGACCATTACTTATATAAGATCGCGAAAAACAAGCTCGCGTTTCGCGCTCTGGTGGTCGACCAGCAGATCTGCCGGCCCGACACGGAAGACCTTCTGCGCAAGTCCGTGTACAGCAGACACAACATCCGCTTCCTCGACGCCGCCCGGGTGACCGGCGTCGAGATCGCGCAGACCGACACCGACGCACATCTGGTGACCTGGACCGACCACTCCGCGAAGACACAGGGCAGTGTCCACGCCCGCTGGGTCATCGACTGCTCCGGACGAACCAGGATGTTGGCGAGCAAGCTGGGCCACCGCGCCGAATCACGGGTGCTCAACGACGGCTTCCAGACCACGGCTCTGTGGGGGCAGTTCTCCGGCATCACCGACGAGATGTTCGAACCGGTGTGGCGGTACACCACCGAGGACGGCACCTCTACCCGCAGAGACCTGTACACCCTGCACCTGTGGGGCGACGGCCACTGGATCTGGGTGATCCGGCTCTCGGGAGGCCGGGTGAGCGTCGGCATCACCTACGACCAGAAAAAGCTGCCGAAGAACGGCGACCCCAAGGACCGGTTCTTCGCGGCACTGGCCGAATACCCCGTCTTCAACGGAGTGCTCAGCCGGGAGAACCTGCTCGAGTTCCGTATGTACCGCAACGTGCAGCACGTGACGGACACCTTCGTCCACCCCAGGCGGTACGCGATGCTCGGCGACGCGTCTTCGATTATCGATGCCTACTACAGCCAGGGACTGGGCCAGTCCTTCCAGACCATGTGGCACGTCTCGAACATCATCGAGAAGGACCTCCGGCACGCCTGCCTCGACACCGGCTACATCGACCGGGTCAACAAGGCCACCTTTGAGGATTGGCTGACCATCAGGAGCTTCGTCCAGGAGAAGTACAGCGGCGCCATCGCCGACCCACGCTTCTTCCTGCTGTCGCACATGCTCGACTGGGCGGTCATCTGGTCGACCGGGACCGCCCGGTACCGCTGGACGAACTGGCTGGCGGCGACCGGCGGTGACACGTCCAAGGAGGACGAGACCAGCAGGAAGGACCGGGAGTTCTGCGAGGCCCACCTGTTCTATTCGAGGGGACAGCTGGGGCACTGGACGACGGAACAGGCGTTCCGTCGTCGAGTGGAACGTTTCCAGGCCAAGCTCGGCGAGCGGGCCCGGTGGCGGCTCGAGCACGGCATCACGGGCCCCAGTGTGTTCTGCCAGCTGTCGCTGACCCGTTGCCTGCCGCGTGGTACATGGCGGCTGCTCGGCAAGCCGAGCTCGGCGCAGGTGGAGATCTCTGGGCCGGACTTTGTCGCCCCGAGGAAGCTCCGCAAGCCGTGGGCGCGCTCGTGGGTCAACGCGCTGCCGCTGACCGCGTCACAGCGGTTCTCGCTCGTACTGAACCTACGCGCTCCCCTGCTCGCGACGTTGTTTCTCACCTGCTACGCGCTGGACGCGGCCGACACTGCGCGGCTGAAGGCGCTGCACCGGCTCCGCGGCGGGCGTCGGCCGGCACGAACGGAGTCATGACGTCGAAAACCGGGGCTGATCGAGGTCGGAAACTTCGTCACCGCTCCATTCGCGGTCTGTCCGTTTAGATTTCCGCCTGACCTCCTGGCAGGAGTAGTGATGGCCTACGCGTCCGGTCCGGTGGCCACGCTGTCGTCGCAGGTGCTTCTCGTCTTCCTGCTCCAGATCGCTGTCCTGCTCGGGCTTGCTCATCTCCTGGGCCGGGCGGCAATGCGGCTCGGAATGCCCGCCGTGGTAGGTGAGCTGGTCACCGGCGTGCTGCTCGGGCCGTCCCTGCTCGGCACGCTAGCGCCCGGTTTCGCCGGCTGGCTGCTGCCTGCGCGCGCCGATCAGTTCCATCTCCTCGACGCCGTCGGTCAGCTCGGCGTGATTCTGCTGGTCGGTTTCACCGGGATGGAGATGGACATCCGGCTGGTGTGCCGCCGCAGGCTGACCGTCGCCCGAGTCGGCCTCGCCGGGCTGCTGATTCCAGTGGGCCTCGGTGTCGCAGGGGGACTGCTGCTGCCGGACTCGTTCGTCGCAGATGGCGCCAATCGGCCGGTGTTCGCGATGTTTCTTGGTGTCGCGCTGGGTGTCAGCGCGATTCCGGTCGCCGCGAAGATCCTTATCGACATGCACCTGTTGGACCATAACGTCGGCCAGCTCACCCTGGCCGCGGCCGCGGTCGACGACGCGGTCGGATGGTCGATGCTTTCGGTGGTGTCGGCGATGGCGACCACAGGCGTGCATGGCGGTGACATCGCCGTGCCGGTCGTGAGCGTGCTGGGCACCGTGCTGGTCGCCCTGGTGGCCGGCCGGCCGGTGGTCCGGGCCGCGCTTCGGTTCGCCGGGGCGGCGCGGGACGGCAGCGGCTGCATCCCGGTTGTCACGCTGCTGATCCTTGCCGCGGCTGCGGCGACGGATGCGTTGAAACTTGAGGCGATCTTCGGCGCCTTCATCGCCGGCATCGTCGTCGGGTCCAGTCGGGACTTCATCCCCGACCGGGTCGCGCCGCTGCGGACGGTGGTGCTCACCGTACTGGCCCCGATCTTCTTCGCCACTGCCGGGCTACGGGTCGACCTCGGCATGCTCACCGATCTGTCGGTCCTCGCCGCCGGACTGGTGGTGCTGCTGCTCGCCGTCGCGGGCAAGTTCGGCGGCGTCTACCTCGGCGCGCGGGCCAGCCGGCTCGGCCACTGGGAGGCGCTGGCGCTCGGCGCAGGGCTCAACGCCCGCGGGGTGATCGGCCTGGTGGTCGCCGCGGTGGGGCTCCGCCTCGGCGTGTTGGACACGGCGGTCTACACGGTGGTGGTCCTGGTGGCGCTTGTCACCACCGTAATGACTCCGCCGATCCTGCGGATCACGATGCGACGGGTCGAGCAGACCGCCGACGAGACCCTGTGTCGGCAGCTGGGCCCCGCTGCCGACACAGGGGTGCACATTCCGGGGCCGGACGTTGGACGCCGTCGCCAGGAAGCGTGAACGGGTCTCAGCGCAGGACGGACAGGGGGAGCATCCGCCGCCTGCTGTGGTCGTTTCTGCTGTGATCATTGTCGACCGTGGGAAGGCTCGCGGCGTTCACCGCGGCCAGCGCCGCCTCACCATGACCGAGTACGCACTCGGGGTCAGGGCCGTCCACCGGGAGACCGGTGAAGAACTTCGCCGCCATGCATCCGCCCTGGCAGGCGTCGTAGTGCCCGCAGGATGTACACGCTCCGGCACTGCCCGGTTCGCGTAGTTCGGTGAACAGCTCCGAGCCCCGCCACACCGCGGCAAACCCGCCGGAGTCCAGGACGCTTCCGGCGCGGAAATGATCGTGCAGGGCGAACGGGCAGGCGTAGACGTCCCCGACCGGGTCGATCAGGCAGACCACCCGCCCGGCGCCGCACAGGTTCAGCCCCGGCAGGGCCTGGCCGTAGGCCGCCAGGTGGAAGAACGAGTCACCGGTCAGCACGTTCGGACGGGCCAACAGCCAGGAATGCAGGTCGCGCTGCTGGGCTGCGGTCGGATGCAGCTGCGACCAGGAGTCGCGGCCCCGGCCGGAGGGACGCAGCCGGGTGACCCGAAGCTCGGCGCCGTAGTCCCGCGCCAGCATCTCGAACGAGTCGAGCTGGCTCACGTTGTGCCTGGTCACGACGACGGAAAGCTTGAACGCGCCGAACCCGGCGGCGGCGAGGTGGTCCATCGCGGTCCGCGCCCGGTCGTAGGAGCCGGAGCCGCGGACCGGATCGTTGGTCATCGCGTCCGCGCCGTCCAGGGAGATCTGGACGTCGACGTAGTCCAGGGACGCGAGCCGCCGTGCCTTCTCAGGTGTGATCATCCCGCCGTTGGTGGAGAACTTGACCCCGACCCCGTGGTCGACCGAGTACTCCAGCACCTCGAAGAAATCGGACCGGGTCATGGGCTCGCCGCCGCCGACGTTGACGTAGAAGACCTGCATGTCGGCGAGCTGGTCGACGACCGAACGCATCTGGGCGGTGGTCAGCTCGCGGGGGTCGCGCCGTCCCGACGAGGACAGGCAGTGGACGCATGCCAGGTTGCAGGCGTACGTCCACTCCCAGGTCAGGCAGATCGGGGCGTCCAGACCGCGCAGCAGCTCGTCCTGCAACGACCGGCTCGCCGAGACCCGCCCGGCCATGGCGGTGCCGGTGACGCCTGCGGTGTCAGTGACGCTCACGGACGAACCCCGTTTCCACCAGGCGGGCCAGTGCCCGCTCCACCGCCGGCCGTTTCGCGGCAGGCACGATGTTCAAAGCGGCGTCAGCCGACGGATGGTCCGCCAGCGACCGCACCACCGAGACCAGATCGAGATCCTTCAGCAGGGACAGCCGTCGGGTCTCGTACGAGTAGGCGAGCGCCCCGAACCGCTCCGGGCGCAACGCGACCTTCGGATGCAGCCGGTAGGCGCGGTCGCGGTCGAAGATGCTGGTCGTGGCAGGCCCGAGGGCATGTGGCGGTGAGGGCAAGATCGATCCGATCGCCGTGCTGATCAGCCAAGGGTTCAGACAGCCAAGGGTTCAGACACTCCCAGATTCAGTAGACCCCGCACATGCCGTCGATGGACACGTCCTCCACCAGGAGGTCCTCGAGCACCGGCTCGGTGTCCGGAACCTCGCAGGAGGCAACATCGCTATCGGCGGAGTCCATACGGTTCCTCCTGTGACTCGGATGGGCAGCGGCACCGGTATCGGGGGCGGCCGGGTGTCTGTTCCCACCCCCGTTCCGCTCCCCGCGGGGTTTTCAATCCAGTGTGAACCGGACCTACGGGTCCTGTCGCGTGGTCGCGTGCTGCTGGGCGGTTCGCCGCTGCGGCTGCTTACTCTGAGTGAAGCTGGCGCGGCCGTGTTCGACGCGCTGCGCGCGGGCGTGACGGTGGCGGATGCCGGAGTGGGCGCGGGTACGCTCGCTCGCCGGCTTGTGAGCGCCGGGCACGCCGACCCGATGCCCCCGGATGCAGGTACGCCGGGTACGCCGGGTACGCCGGATACGGACGACGTCACCCTCGTCATCCCGGTGCGTGACCGGGCGTGGGCCTTACCCCGGCTCCTTGCCGCCGTCGCAGGGACCTGCCGGGAGATCATCGTGGTGGACGACTGCTCCACCGATGCCACCGCCGAGGTCGCACGGCTGGCCGGCGTCCAGGTCATCCGGCACAGCACGTCGCTCGGACCCGGAGCTGCCCGCTCGACCGGGGCGCGGGCAGCGGGCACCCCGCTCGTCGCCTTCCTCGACTCGGACGTGGTGCCCGGTGCGGGTTGGCTGTCACGACTGCTGCCGCATCTCGCCGACCCGATGGTCGCGCTGGCGGCGCCACGGGTGGCGTCGGCTCCGGGCCGGAACCTGCGTAGCCGCTATGAGATGTCACGGTCACCGCTGGACCTGGGCCCGCGACCCGGCCCGGTCCGCGCGGGCAGCCGAATTTCCTACGTTCCGTCCGCCGCGCTGTTGATCCGCCGGGAGCTGGTCGACTTCGACCCGGCGATGCGCTACGGCGAGGACGTCGACCTGGCCTGGCGGCTGGCCGCGGCCGGATGGTCGGTGCGTTACGAACCGGCCGCGGTGGTGATCCACCGGCCGCGGACGTCATGGGCGGGCTGGGCCGTGCAACGCTTCGGTTATGGATCGTCCGCGGCGCCACTCGCGCTGCGTCATCCCGAGCCGCTCCGCCCGGTACGAGGCGCCGCGATCGGTGTCGCGGCAGGCGTCATCGCGGCCGTCGGGTCTGCACGGTTGGTCGCGGGAGCCGCCGGGGTCGGCGGATGCGGCGCGGTGGTCAGCGCGGTGCGGTTACGCCGGAGGTTCACCGAGCTGCGCACCCCTGTACCGGGAGCCGGACTGCTGGCTTCGGTGCTGGTCGTCCAGGGCCGGCGGCATGTGATGTGGGCCGCGGCGGACACGGCACGGCGGGTTTGGCTACCGTTGTCCGCGTTCGCGCTCTGCCGGCCTGCTCGTCGGCCCGGTCGCCGGATGCTGGTTGCCGCCGCGGTGCTGCCGACGGCGTGGGACTGGTGGCGGGACCGTCCGGACGTCGGGCTCGTCCCCTACGTCGTGCTGCGAGTGGCCGACGACGCCGCCTACTGCGCCGGGGTCTGGTGGGGCTGTCTGCGTGCCCGCACCACTCTCCCGCTGCGTCCGCCCGTCACGGAGCTGGCTCCATCGAGAACCCGTCGGGTGGGTCTGGTGCGCCTGGGCAGCAGGGCCGGCATGCTTGGCCGATATGACCACCGAGGTAACAGTTGACGTCCAGCCGCCAGCAGCGATCATCACGCTGAACCGTCCGAAGGTCCGTAACGCGATCACTCCCGAGATGATCGACGAGTTGCGTGGTGTCATAACCGAGCTGAACCACCGGGACGACGTGCGCGCGATCGTGCTCACGGGCGCCGACCCCGCTTTCTGCGCTGGTCTGGACCTGGTCGCGGTGGGCGAGGGCAGGTTCAGCCGGGCCGCGGACTGGGACAAGCGGCCGTTCGACGGGGTGCTGGAGACCACCAAGCCGTTGATCGGCGCGATCAACGGGGCGACCGTGACCGGTGGCCTCGAATGGGCGCTGTGCTGCGACTTCCGCATCGCGTCGGAACGCGCGCGCTTCGCCGACACCCACGCGCGGGTCGGCGTGATGCCCGGCGGTGGACTGACCTGGCGGTTACCCCGGGCGGTCGGGTTCGCATGGGCACGTCAGATGTCGTTCACGGGCAACTACGTGGATGCGGCCCAGGCACTGCGGATCGGTCTGGTCAACGAGGTCGTTCCGCACGAGAGTCTGCTGCCGCGGGCTCTGGAGATCGCCGCGAACATCGCCACCATCCCCGCGGGGGATCTTGCGGATATCCGGGCGATGTACCACCAGTCCGAGCTCGGCACCGCCGTCGACGCAGCCACGAACGAACGCGAGGTCGCACGTCGACGCCGGTTGAACGCCGACGAGGTCGCCAGTCGGCGCAGCAGTGTGATCGAGCGTGGCCGGGGTCAGATCGGGTAGCGATTTCGATCCGGCGGGCAAGCGCGACGTCCACGGCAGCTGTGATCATCACGGCGGGGCGGGGCGGGGCGGGGCGGGGCACGGCGGGGCATGGCGCGGCGTCGGCTTTCGGACTCCGCGCCTTCGTCGTCGGGGGGGTGCCGGGGCGACGCGCGGATATCCTCGGTGATGTGACCTACCTCGACCACGCGGCGACCACGCCGATGCGTCCCGAGGCCGTGGCTGCCTACACCGCGGCGCTCGCGGAGGCCGGGAACGCGTCATCGCTGCACGCCAGTGGTCGTCGTGCACGTAGAGTAGTCGAAGAGTCGCGCGAGGTGCTCGCTGCGGCGCTGCGCGCGCGTCCGTCCGAGGTCGTCTTCACCGCGGGGGGGACCGAAAGCGACAACCTGGCCATCAAGGGGCTGTACTGGGCGCGGCGGGCGGCCGAGCCCCGCCGGCACCGGGTGCTGGTCAGCGCCGTCGAGCACCGCGCCATCCTGGACGCGGTGGTCTGGCTTGCCGAGGCACAGGACGCCCAGGTCGAACTGCTGCCCGTGGACGCCACCGGGATGGTGCGTCCCGAGGTTCTCGCCGCCGCGATCACGCGCGATCCCGACAGCGTCGCCCTGGTCAGCATCATGTGGGCGAACAACGAGGTCGGAACGGTCTCACCGGTCGCGGAGCTCGCGGCGGTTGCGCACAGTTACGGCATCCCGTTTCACACCGACGCGGTCCAGGCCGTCGGGTCCATTCCGGTGTCGTTCGAGGACAGCGGCGCGGACGCGCTGACGGTCAGCGCCCACAAGCTGGGCGGCCCGATCGGTATGGGCGCGCTGCTGGTACGCCGGGGTCTGGCGATGGCGCCGCTCACCCACGGCGGTGGGCAGGAACGCGACGTCCGGTCAGGCACGCTCGACACACCGGGGGTGGCCGCGTTCGCCGCCGCGGCAACCACGGCCGTCGCCGAACAGCCCACCGAGGCGGTGCGGCTTGCCGCCCTGCGGGACGACCTGATCGCACGGGTCCTCGCCGAGGTACCGGACGCGGTGGTGAACGGGGCGCCGTCCGGTCCGGGACGGCTGCCCGGCACCGCCCACCTGACCTTCCCGGGCTGCGAGGGTGACTCGCTGCTCCTGCTGCTCGATGCCCACGGGATCGAGTGCTCGACGGGTTCGGCCTGTTCCGCGGGGGTGGCCCGGCCGTCGCACGTTCTGCTGGCCATGGGCGTGGCGGAGTCCCGCGCCCGCGGCTCGCTGCGTTTCTCGCTGGGCCGGACCTCCGAACGTGGTGATGTCGACGCCCTCGTCAGGGTGATCGCGCCAGTGGTGGAGCGGGCGCGCCGCGCCGGGGCGCTCGCCGGGCTGTCCGGGGGGTGAGCGGGATGCGGGTGCTTGCGGCGATGTCTGGAGGGGTCGACTCGGCGGTGGCTGCCGCCCGAGCGGTGGACGCCGGCCATGACGTGACCGGTGTGCACCTGGCCCTGTCGAAGTCCCCGGACTCGCACCGCAGCGGCGCCCGTGGCTGCTGCACCATCGAGGACGCCCGTGACGCCCGCCGCGCCGCCGACGTCCTCGCCATCCCGTTCTACGTGTGGGATCTCGCGGACCGCTTCGAACAGGACGTCATCGACGAGTTCGTCGCCGCCTACGAGGCCGGCCGGACGCCGAACCCCTGCGTGCGCTGCAACGAGCGGATCAAATTCGCGGCGGTGCTGGAGCGTGCGCTGGCGCTGGGCTTCGACGCGGTGGTCACCGGCCATCACGCGCAGCTGTCCGGTGCGGTGCTGCGCCGCTCGGTCGACCCGGACAAGGACCAGTCCTACGTACTGGGGACGCTGCGCCCCGAGCAGCTTGCCCACGCGATCTTCCCGCTGGGGGACACCACGAAGACGGGGGTCCGGGCGGAGGCGGCACGCCGCGGTCTCGCGGTCGCGGACAAGCCGGACAGTCACGACATCTGCTTCATCTCCGACGGTGACACTGGCCGGTGGCTGCGGGAGCGGCTCGGTCCGCGTCCAGGCCCCGTGGTGGACGCCGTCACCGGCGAGACTGTGGGGGAGCACGACGGGGCGTTCGCGTTCACGATCGGCCAACGCCGCGGCCTGCGGCTCGGCCGGCCCGCACCTGACGGGAAGCCGCGCTACGTCCTCGACATCTCACCGGTCACCTCCACGGTGATGGTCGGCCCGGCCGAGGCACTCGACGTCCGAGGTCTGGTCGCCGACCGGGTGGTCTGGCCGTACGAGGGTCCGGTCGTCTGCGCGGCCCAGATCCGGGCGCACGGGCGGGCGGTCCCGGCCACGGTCGAGGGCGTCGGCGACGAGCTGCACGTGCTGTTGGACGAGCCGGTCCGCGGCACCGCGCCCGGTCAGGCGGTCGTCCTCTATGACGGTGACCGGGTCCTCGGGGGCGGTCATGTCACCCGACTCGGCAGCTGATTCGGGATTCGGGCCGCCCGGCGTTCCGGAGATCCACATTCTTAGATCGCCCGAGGGTACAGGAAAGTTGCGATCATGATGTTGAGGGCCAGATGACACGCCCGGCGCCGCTGTGGGAGCCCGGGACGGCGACCGGGGTCGGGTCGTTGCCGGGAACCGATCCGGTCGAGGCGTGCCGGCTCGTCTTCGACGAGCTGCCCGACCTCCCTTACCTGCCCGAGTTGCCGGGCCGTGGGGCTGGCGCCGACCTGATCGGCCGCTCCGCGGGCCTGCTCGCGGACATGCCGGTCGATCTGCAACCGTCCGGGTGGCGGCTGGTCCCGCGTCCCGGTTTCGACCTGCGCCGCACCCATGATCTGCTGGCCCGCGACCTGGATGCGCTGGGCGAGGTCGCGGCCGGCTACAGCGGGTCGTTCAAGGTCGCCGTCGCCGGTCCGTGGACGCTTGCCGCCACCGTCGAACTGCAGCGCGGGCACAAGGCGCTCAAGGATGCGGGCGCGACCCGCGACATCGCCGAGGCCCTTGCGGAGGGCCTCGCCCGCCATCTCGCGGAGATCGGCCGTGTGCTGCCCGGCGTCCGCCTGGTGGTGCAGGTCGACGAGCCGTACCTGCCGGCGGTGACCGCCGGTCGGGTCCGCACACCCAGCGGGTTCGGGGTGTTGCCCGCGGTGGAGGAGAGCGTTGCCGTCGACCGCCTGCGCACGCTGTTCGGGCTGCTCGCCGATGCCGGGATACCGACCGGGGTGCACTGTTGCGCGTCGGCGCCGCCGGTCGGGCTGCTGCGACAGGCGAAGGCAGCCTTTGTCGGTGTGGACGCGACCCTGCTCACGCCGGCCGACGACGAAGCGGTCGGTGAGGCGGTCGAGGCAGGTGTCGCGTTGATGCTCGGGGTGGTGCCGTCGCGGGACACGGAACTGTCGGACGTCCGTCGTACCGTCGAGCCGGTCCGGTCCATGTGGCGACGGCTGGGATTCCGGCCGGAGCAGCTTCGGGAGGTGGTCGCGGTGACTCCCACCTGCGGTCTTGCGGGCGCGACGCCCGCCTATGCCAGGGCGGCACTGCGCCGCTGCCGGGAGGCGGGTCGAGCGCTGGCGGACGACTCGGCATGAGCCCGCTGGACACCCCGGGCACGGCAAACGTGGGCGACCCGGCAGGTACGCCGGATGCGACGCTGGTGGCTGACGCCGATGCCGCCGATGCCGCCGATGCCGCCGAGGTTGCCGAGGTTGCGGCCGAGGTGCGGGCCCGCGCGGCGGAGCTGGCCCGTGATCTGGACGAGCACGCCTACCGCTACTACGTCCTGGATTCCCCGACCGTCTCCGACGCCGAGTACGACCGGCTCATGCACGAGCTGGCGGAGATCGAGACCTGCTACCCGCAGCTTCGCACCCCGGATTCGCCGACCCAGAAGGTCGCCGGGTCCTTCTCGACCCTGTTCACCCCGGTGGAGCACCTGGAACGGATGCTCTCGCTCGACAATGTCTTCACCGGCTCCGAACTCGAGGCCTGGGCGGCCCGAGCCACCCGTGACACCGAGGTGGACGCCTGGCTGTGCGAACTGAAGATTGACGGTTTGGCGGTCGACCTCGTCTACGAGGACGGCTTTCTGGTGCGCGCGGCCACCCGCGGCGACGGGCGGACCGGGGAGGACGTGACCCGAAACATCCGCACGTTGTCGGTGGTGCCGACCCGGCTGCACGGCGCGTGCGTCCCTGAGCTGCTGGAGATCCGGGGCGAGGTCTTCTTCCCGACCGTGGCGTTCACCGAGCTCAACACCACGCTGGTCGCGGCGGGCGCGAAGCCGTTCGCCAACCCGCGCAACGCCGCCGCGGGCTCACTGCGGCAGAAGGACCCGCGGGTGACCGCGACCCGGCCGCTGTCCATGATCGTGCACGGGCTCGGTGTCCATCGAGGTCTTGACGTCGCCGCCCAGTCCGAGGCGTACGGCCGGATGGCCGAACTCGGCCTGCCTGTCTCCCACCATCACCAGGTGGTGGGGGGTGTCGCCGAGGTCGAGGCGTTCGTCCGCCGGTGGGGTGAGCACCGTCACGACGTCGAGCACGAGATCGACGGGGTGGTGGTCAAGGTCGACGCGTTCGGGCTGCAACGCCGGCTCGGCGCCACGTCGAAGTCCCCCCGCTGGGCGGTGGCCTACAAGTACCCGCCGGAGGAGGTCACCACCCGGTTGCTCGACATCGAGGTCAATGTGGGCCGAACGGGGCGGGTCACCCCGTTCGGCCGTCTGGAGCCCGTGCGGGTCGCGGGGTCCACGGTCGGCCTCGCCACCCTGCACAACGCCGACCAGGTCGAGCGCAAGGGCGTGCTGATCGGCGACACCGTCGTCCTGCGCAAGGCCGGTGACGTGATCCCGGAGATCGTCGGCCCGGTCGTGGACCTGCGTGACGGCTCCGAACGCGCCTTTGTGATGCCCACCCGCTGCCCGGAGTGCGATACCGAGCTGGTGCGGCCCGATGGCGAGGTCGACGTCCGCTGCCCGAACACCGTGTCGTGCCCGGCGCAGCTACGGGAGTCGATCTTCCATTTTGCCTCCCGTGGTGCCCTGGACATCGACGGGCTCGGCTACGAGACCGCGGCCGGTCTGCTGGACGCCGGTCGGGTACACGACGTCGGCGACATCTTTCACCTGAGTCCGGAGTCGTTCGAGGGGCTGCGCGGGTTCGGCCAGAAGAAGATCGAGCAGATTCTGCGCGGGGTCGAGCAGGCCCGGCACCGGCCGCTGTGGCGGCTGCTAGTCGGCCTGTCGATCCGGCACGTCGGCCCGAGCGCGGCCAGGGCACTGGCGCGGGAGATGCGTTCGGTGGACGCCATCGCCGGCGCGTCCACCGAGGCCCTGGCCGCTGTCGACGGTGTGGGGTCGACCATTGCCGCGTCCATCGTGGACTGGTTCGCCGATCCGCGCCACCGCGAGATTCTCGAACGGGTGCGCTCCGGTGGAGCGCAGGTTGCCGACGCCGGCGCGGACGACGGGCCCGGCCCGCTGACCGGCGTTACCATCGTGATCACCGGGACGTTGGTGACGTGGAGCCGCGATTCCGCCACCGAGGTCGTCCAGGCGCGGGGTGGCAAGGTCACGGCTTCGGTGAGCAGGAAGACGACCTTCGTCGTGGTCGGCGCCGATCCCGGCGCCAGCAAGTACGACAAGGCCCGTGCGCTGAAGGTTCCCGTGCTCGACGAGGCGGGTTTCGCCGTTCTGCTGGACGCCG